>JAACEU010000074.1 GCA_011682355.1 Nitrospirota bacterium
GAAATCGGACATATCTTGAATAGAGACATCCGAGTTATGCTTTTGACAATAACACTCGTAGGAGCAATCGAAATGATCGGAGAAATTTTGATAAGAGTGCGAGGCGGCGGATCAAGAAGCAAAAGCTCGGGACCACTAATTCTCATAGGAATTCTATTCCTAACAATCGGAGTATTAATCGGAACTTTGACAAGACTCGCAATCAGCCGAGAACGTGAATACCTCGCCGATGCCACAGGCTCCCACCTAATCAGCAATCCCCTAGCCCTCGTTGGAGCACTGGAAAAAATAGCCGGCGACGCCAGAATCGAAATCCTCGACACAAAAACCTCAATGGCCGCCCTTTGCATCGCCGACCCAACTGCCAGCCCGTCCCCGCCAGCGGCGGGGACACAGGGCCTAGCAAAAAAATTCTCAAAAAAAGACACAGGAATAGTCACACTCTGGAAAAAACTCTGGTCCACTCACCCTCCAATGGAAGAGAGAATAGCTCGACTCAAAGGATATTAAACTTTATAATAGGCCTCGATTTATAACCAAACCAACTATGTTTGAAAAAGCTAAAGATATGTACAAACTTCAGAAACAAGCTCGAAAAATCAAAAAAGAGCTGAAAAATACGCACATAGAAGCCGAACACGAAGGCGTAACTGTCACCATCAACGGCGAACAAGAAATCATAAAAATCGAAATCAGCGACGAAGCACTCAAAAACAAGAAAAAACTGGAAGACAGCTTACTCAAAGCAACAAACAAAGCTATCAAAAAATCCCAACAAATAGGAGCTGAAATGATGAAAGACGTAATGGGAGATTTGAACATTCCCGGAATGGGATAACAGCCCGTCCCCGCCACAGGCGAGGGAACACAGGGCTATAAAATAAATAATCATGAAAAAAGTATTAACATTTTTTGTATTAATTTTGATTGCTACCGGAATCTTCATTTGGAAAGTAAACAACGACATAAACACCCGTGTCGACGCAACCGACGACACAAAGATCTCCTTCCAGATCAAGAAAGGAACCTCCCCTAAAGAAATCACAAAAAATCTCGAAGAAAAAGGTCTAATTCGCAACGATTTTTCATTATATCTTTACCTAAAATTCGAAGAACTCGGTGAAAACATCATAGCCGGAAGATTTCTTCTCGACAAAACCATGACAGGAAAAGAAATAATCGAAACAATTTCAGATCCGGCAAACTCAGAATTCATTATTACAATCCAAGAAGGCCTCACAATCAAAGATATTGATGACAAACTGGTCGAACTACAACTCACAGAACCAAACGACTTCATCACAGCCGTAAAAAATTTCGACGGATGGGAGTACTATTCATTTTTGGATAAAGAAACGCTCTCACAGCTCGAAATTCCACTCGAAGGATACCTTTACCCGGACACGTACTTCCTCGATCCGGTCGATTTCCAATCAGACGATCTTATTTATCTCACCTTAGACAATTTTGAACAAAAAACCGAAGAATTATTACCGGAAATCAAAAACTACACAACTCACGAAATTATAACCATGGGCTCAATCATAGAAAACGAAGTATTTGGAGAAAAAGATAGAAAACTAGTCTCAGGAATCTTGTGGAAAAGGCTGACAAACGGATGGACTTTGGGAGCTGACGCAACACTCCTCTACATCACAGAAAACAGAAAAATCACAACCGAAGACCTCGAACTGGATTCGCCATACAACACACGAAAAAACCTGGGACTTCCACCAGGACCAATCTCAAACCCCAGCGCAGAAAGCATAGAAGCGGCAATGTACCCAACCGAAAACGATTATTGGTTCTACCTAACAACCCTCAACACAGGCGAAGTCATCTACGCCAAATCCAACGAAGAACACAACGCAAACAAAGCCAAATACCTCTAGGTCCAAATGGTAACAAGAGCCCAAACAGCAATTACCGACCAAATTACCTGAAGGGTTAATGCCGGCCATGCTTTTTTAACCACAAGTGAAATACCTAGAAAAACCGCTCCGGATAAATTCATCAACTGGTACACAAAACTGTCACCAACAACATATGCATTTGATATCAAAAAATAAGCCAAAACAATCAGCACAGTGCCCATCCAACCAACAGTCTCAATAATAATAGTTTTAGTCTTTGTCATATATTTAAACAGGTTCCTCCACAGGCTCAACCGGAGGCACTTCTTCAACTACTTCCTCCACTACCGGAGCTGGCGGTTGATACAATACCTTCACAGTTATCGATTCGCTTTTCGTTCCATCCGGTGCCACCGCATAAACCTCGTATGAATTTTCTCCAACCTCCATCAATGCATAATCCGCATTGGCATAGTAAGTCCAAGTGCCATCTCCGGCCACAAATTTCTGCAAAGTATAACCGCTAACAACCACGTCCTCAGCACCGGAGATTCCTCCAACCAAAGTCCCGGGATTTTTAGTCACAATATAAAACCCATCAGCATTTGTCTCCGTAACTCCGGAAACCGAGGTAATTGTAGGTGTAGTAAGCGCTCCAAAATCCACAGACTCAGAAGGCTCCTCCTCAACCAGCTCTTCTTCGACCGATTCCTCAACAGGCTCCTCCTCAACCACAGCCTCCTCTTCCACAACTTCCCCCACCTCAGACTCAACTTCAGCTTCCGGCTCATAAACTTCAGGCGCAACCTCCACTAGATCACTATCTTCTCCCAAAATTGCCGCCTTGCTAAACTCAGTCGGTTCTATATCTTCCCCAATATTCCACGAATACCATCCGGTCTCTTTGAACCCATCAGACAAAGCGGAAAGCACACTGGGACTCTGAAATTGCCAATATTTCTGCAATACGGCATCAGAAAAAACAATCTCCTGCCCCACACCAACTTTCTCAGATTCCACAACTTTTTCCCCATCCTTATCCATCACATCTACCATCACATCATCACCATTTATCACCCTAACGGCCTCATCAAATTCATTTTCAATTGTAAAAATCCCACCCTCAATCGATTTCACAACCACATTACTCATCTGCACCTCAATACTCGTACCGCTGGTATTTTTGTAAACTTTATTAAACCAAAGCTTCCCATCTACCAACATCATATTGATATGCGGCTCGTCCCCATCACCAATTTCTTCAAGAATAACGTCAGTACTCCCATCAAGACGCACCAAAGTTCCATCAAAAAATTCAATAATCACTTTAGAATTCGCAGAAGTAATAAGCTCATCGCCCTGCATCACCAAAGCATCAGAAGTTAAATCAAAATAATCATCCGTCCCAAACATCTTCATCTGAACACTACCCGACTCCAAATGCAAAAACGCGTCACCCGAAGTCTGCGAAACAAAAAGCGCGCTAAACAAATTAAATAAGAGCACGATGATCACACCCACCGCGATAATAATCAAAAAAGGCATTATGTAATCAATGAGACGATTGGACTTTGTCCTGGATCTATAATACATAAACGTAAAGTAAAAGAACTATTTCCCCCACATACTAACCACAATATGCCTTAGTTGTAAACCTAAAGTCCCATTTCCCTTTTAATAGCATTCACGTCCCGAACCATTCGCACATCCTTTTTCAATTTTGAAGCTGTTTTGTTGCACGCGTGCATTACGGTTGTGTGATTTCTACCGCCGAAGTCTCCACCGATTTTTTCGTAAGATTGTCCAAGTTCATTTTTGATCAGATACATACAGATTTGTCGTGGCATCATAATTTCTTTGTGTCGATCCTTGCCAACAAGATCATCAATTGTCAGATTGTAGTATTCGGCAACCAATTGCATCACATCATTTGCGGTTTTTGCAATTGAGCAATTCTTTTTTGCCTCGATATCGTAACCGATAATTTTTTGTGCCTTGTCGAGACGTTTGATAATTTCCGCAACACTTCTGATAGTTGGGACACGATCGCTGAGCTGGCTTTCTGCAACCGCTTGCCTCAAAACTCCTTCGAGTTCTCGGACACTGTTGTTAACATTATTCGCGATAAAATATAGGACTTCCGGATCGATAAGCACTTCATGCTCTTTGCATTTTTGGTTTAAAATTGCCAATCTGGTTTCGAAATCCGGGAAAAGAAGTTCAACAACCATCCCCATCGCAAATCTACCTTTCAACCTTTCATCCAAATCATCCAGCTCTGA
>JAACEU010000075.1 GCA_011682355.1 Nitrospirota bacterium
TGCAGACGTTGATCTGCGTCAAACAAAAAGTGGTTTACCTGTGGCGTCTTTTCCCGTTGCCATCAACAGAAATGTTCAGGGTGAAGATGGAAAATCTGAAACGGTCGATTACCACAAAGTTGTTGTATGGGGAAAGTTTGCTGAAGTTTGTTCGAAGTTTTTGGCAAAAGGTGCCGCTGTGTATGTTGAGGGTCGATTAATCAATCGCTCTTTTGAAGACAAAGACAACAATAAGCAGTTTAGAACTGAAGTGGTTGCGGACAATGTCAATTTTTTGACATTCAAGAAATCAAAATCGGGAGATAATTCTGTTGAATTGAAACCAATCGATAAAGAATAACATTTGGAGGTCTTGGCGCCGAGACCTCTTTGTTTACTTTTTGTGTGGTTGATTTATAATGCTCTGTGCATTAATAAGTAGTTTCTTATGCTAGTTTTTGAATATCAATGTAGATCATGTTCATCAATTTTTGAATTCATGAACGGAACTTCATTAATAAAATGTATGGAATGCGAAAGTTCTGATGTGGAAAGGGTAAAACAGATGATATTTACTCCCAATAAGAATTTTTGTCCAAAAGATAAAAAGCGTGAAAAGAAAGACATACGATCTCGCTTGATTGAACTTCTTGGGGAGAACGAAGGGAAGTGTTATTATAAATGCAAATAATTTATATCTCATTCCTTAAATTTCTTTAAAATGTCTCATTTTAAAAAAACAACCATATATTTGGTAGTATTATCTGTTGCTTCATTTTTTGTTTTGACTGGGATTTCTTGTAAGAAAACCTCAACCGAAGGGCAGGTTGATTATACCGGTGTCGAATTGACTTATTACAAGGTTTTTGATGATTCGGATGTGATTGAGCCTCTTATTGTGCAATTCGAGGATGATCATCCGGGTCTTAACATTAATTATCGAAAGTTTTCTGATTTTTCCGAGTATGAAAGGGTTATATTGAATGAAATGGCTGAAGGGGAAGGTCCGGACATCTTTTCGATGCAGAATACCTGGTTTGCCAGTAATTATAAAAAACTTACGCCGTTGCCGAAAACAATGGGAACTCCTACTGATTTTGCCAGCACTTTTGTAGATGTGGCGTATCAAGATTTGGTTAGAACGGATCAAGATGGCCAGGTGCAAGTATTTGGATTACCAATGACTGTTGATACTTTGGCACTTTATTACAATAAAGATCACTTTGAGGATCGGATCCCGGAGAGGGGGAAGCCTTCAACGACTTGGGAAGGGATAAAGGATGATGTGATACTCTTGAATAAAGAAGATAGTAGTTTTGACAGGTTTGAAGTGTCTGGAATTGCGCTTGGGAGGGCTGACAACATAACGAGAGCTGTGGATATCCTCTATATGCTTTTTTTACAATACGGAGTCGAGTTTTATAATGACAATATTTCTCAGGTGGCGTTTGCGTCGCGACAAGGATCCGGAGCTTATAGCTATCCGGCTCTGGACGCATTGGATTTTTTTCTAAGTTTTGCTGATGAGAATATCAAGCATTATTCATGGAACGAGTATGTTGTTGACGATGATTCTGTAGGAAGGGAGATTGAAGCGTTTGCGCGTGGGGATGTTTCTATGATTATTGGATATTCATATACTTACGATTTGATTATAAACGAAATCAATTTGCTTGAGACAAAAGGTGTGAATGCAATTGATATTAGTGCAATAAAAACCGCACCTATTCCTCAACTATATGATCCTGAAGTTTCGAGCGAGAAACGTGTTACTTATGCAAATTATTTTGCGGAAACTGTTTCCAGAAATTCGCAATATCCTGAGACGGCTTGGGATTTCTTGGTATTCATCACAAATGGAAAAAATTTGGATTATTATTTTGAAAAAACTCATAAGCCAACAAGTAGAAGAGATATGATTGAGGAACAAAAGAAAGATCCGATATATGGGGTATTTGCTTCGCAAATTGGATTTGCGGAAAGCTTTCCAATAATTGATTACTATACGTACAAAGATATTTTTGAAAAACTGATTAATGTGGCTGGAGCTTCAAGGGATCACGAAACTTTGTTGTTGCAGGCGCAATCCGGAATTAATGAATTTCTTCCAGAGGAGGGGATTTTGGTGCCGGAAGTAGTTTTGGATGAAGATGAATAATATTATTGATAAAATTAGATTTTATTCGGTAGCGAAAATTTTCTTTTACCTGTTTTTTGCGTTTTTGCCGTTTCAGATAGATGCACTGTTGGTTGTGCAAGATGTCTATTTTTCCGGATTCTTCAATCCGTATACGAGTTTTTTCGTATATATTACTGATATCTTTCTGATTATTTCGCTGGTGTTTTTGGCTTTGTCGGTGGTGTTTAGGGAGGGTGAAGTCGAAAAGCTAAATTTTATTAAGAAGAAGTCGGGTCTTGTAGTGGTTTTGCTTATAGGAGTGTTTTTGTTGCTGAATATTGTGTCGCTTGTTTCGAGCGTTAATCACATAAATACATTATTAAGCTTGTTTAGATTGTTTCAGTTTATTGTGCTTTTCTTTTTAGTTAGGTCCGGTTTTGTCGATACGAAAAAGCTTATGTACGTGTTTATTGGAGTTATTAGTTTTGTTGCTTTTATTGGGATTTTCCAATACATGTTTCAGGAATCTCTTGGGTTTAGGTTTCTTGGGGAGCCGATTATAAGTTCTGACAAATTAGGAGTGGCAAAAGTTGGATTAAATGAAGGTAATTTTTTGAGAATTTACGGGACATTTCCACATCCAAATATTTTTGCCGGGTATCTTTGTTTTGCAATATTTTTTATTATTTACTGTTTTCGGGATGCAAAAGTGCTTTTTTCGCTTTTGATAACTGTTTGTATTATCGCTTTGGTGCTGACTTTTTCAAGAAGTGCTTTGTTGGCTTTATTTGTAGGTTTATTTTTGTATTATACGGTTTCTAACGCAAAGATTACTTGGAAAAATGTGCTGATTGCTTTGGTTTTTGTAATGTTTTTCTTTGTGGTGTTTGATTTGTATTCAGTTTTGATAGATCGGCTTGTTGTTGCTGCTGATCAAAATGCCTTAAGTGAGAGATCTCTCTATTATTCCGCAAGTAAGCAAATGTTTTTTGATAATTTGTTTGGGGTGGGACTTGGGAATTTCACTATAGTTATGCAGCAATATTTGAGTATAAAGCTACAGCCGTGGTTAATTCAGCCGGTGCACAATATTTTTCTGTTGATGTTTAATGAGATAGGAATTCTGGGAGGATTGGGGTTTGTTGGGCTTTTTGGATTTTTCTTTTCACGTTTAATTAGGGTAAGAAGTAGATTTTCTTACGTCTTGATGTCGATTTGGGCTGTAATTGTTGTGATTGGGCTATTTGATCACTATTTTGTTTCTTTGTATCAGGGGAGTGCGCTTTTGTGGATGTATTTCGGATTAGTTGGAACTCTCGATTAATGTTCTGTAGCCGTTTATAAAAGTTTCAATGTCCATTTCATTTTTTCCCTCCAATTGAACCTTTTTTGGGACTAAATAATCTTTTGCCGTTGATATTTTTAGAATTTTGTCTTCGATTTTGAATTGTCCCGATTTTTGATTGATACCATTTTCTTCTACATCGGCTTTTAGAATTTTTAGTGTTTTACCTCCAATTTTTGTAAATACGGATGGCCATGGAGTATAGGCTCTGATCATGTTCTTGATCTCTTCTGCAGTTTTGTTCCAATTTATTTCGCCATTGGATTTTTCTATTTTTTTGCAATAAGTGGCTTTGTCATGAGGTTGTTCTATTGGTTCCAGGTGCCCTTCTGCGATGTCTTCAAGCACTAGAGGTAATATTTGTGAACTTAGATTTGTGAGTTTAACGCTCAGTGTTATAAAATTGTCATCATCTGCAATTTCGATGCGTTTTATAAAAAAAATTGGTCCATGATCCAGTTCTTTATCCATTTTTATCAATGTAACTCCGGTTTCTTTGTCTCCTCGCAGAAGACTTTCCTGGATAGGGGATGCACCTCTATATTTTGGTAAAAGAGAGTAATGTACGTTGATAGATCTATATTTTGGTATATTCAGGATATGTTGTGGAATTATCATTCCATATGCAACAACTATGAAAAAATCCGCTTTGATGT
>JAACEU010000076.1 GCA_011682355.1 Nitrospirota bacterium
TTTGGGCCAAGTCATGAGGAAACAGTGACTCCCCTAGCGGCGAAATATATCAATTCTTATAAAGATCTACCTCTAAGTGTTTATCAAATTCAGACAAAGTTTAGAGATGAGCCTCGCGCAAAGTCCGGGCTTCTTCGTGGGCGAGAGTTTGGGATGAAGGATATGTATAGCTTCCACACTTCAGAAAAGGATTTGGATGAATATTACGAGCGGGTGAAGCAGGCTTATTTGAATGTTTATGAGAGATGTGATTTGACGGCACATGTGATCGAGGCCTCAGGCGGACCTTTTACTGACAAGTTTTCGCATGAGTTCTCGGTTGAGAGTGAAGTTGGTGAGGATACAATTATTGTTTGTGAAAAATGTGGAATCGCACAAAATCTGGAAATTGCAGAGGGAAAAATTGCAGATCCGGATGAAAAAGAAGAAAAAGAATTGGAAATGAAGCTTGTGGAGATCGAACGTGGTTTTACGGTTGCTGACAATGCAAAAGCTCACGATGTTCCTGAACATAAAATTTTGAAGAGTGTAGTCTATGAAGTTGAAGATGAAGGGCTTTTGGGTGTTGTGATACGAGGAGATCTGAATGTAAGTAATGTAAAGCTCGAAAATTATATTAAAAAACGACTGCGCCCTGCAGATCCTGAAGTTTTGAAAAAAATGGGTCTGGTGCAGGGTTATATTTCTCCGGTAAATATGCCGAAAGGAGTAAATATTTCGTTTATCGGGGATCATTCAATCAAAAATATTAAGAATTTTGTGACCGGTGCGAACGAATATGCGAAGGATTATGTAAATGTGAATTTGGCGCGAGATTTTATCGTTAAAGATTTTACTGATCTTGTGGAAGTTAAGAGTGGTTTCGAATGTAAAAAATGTGGAAAAGCTTTGAAAGAAATCCATGCTGTAGAAGTTGGTAATATTTTCCAATTGGGAACCAAATATAGTGAAGCCTTCAACCTTAATTACACAGATAAAGATGGGAAATCAAAGCCGTGCATAATGGGTTGTTATGGTATCGGGAATACTCGTTTGATGGGTACGATCGTAGAAGTTTATCATGATGATAAGGGAATTATCTGGCCAATCAGCACCGCTCCTTATCATGTTCATATTGTATCTTTGGGTAAAGACGACGATGTGAAGGAAGCCGCGGAAAAATTGTATAAAGACCTGGTTGGGTCCGGGGTAGAAGTTTTATATGATGATAGAGACGATAGTCCGGGTGTTAAGCTAAATGATGCAGACTTGATCGGAGTTCCTCTTCGATTGGTCGTAAGTAAAAGAACTTTGGAAAAGGATGGGGTTGAATGGAAGGAACGAGCGAAGGATGAGGCTTCTGATGTTAAATTCTCTGAATTAGACAATAAAGTTAAAAAATTCTTAAGTAAATAATTTGAAAGTACTTCTTTTAGGCAAGCTCGGCATGCTTGGTTCGCAGATGTTAAAGGCTCTTTCAGGTAGTGAAGATTTTGAGATGTATGCTTTTGACAAGGACGATCTGGATATTTCCGACAAAGACGCACTTGGTGAGATTTTTAAAAGGATTTCGCCGGATTTTGTAATAAATTGCGCGGCTTTTACAGCGGTTGACGCTTGTGAGACCGAGAAGGATACTGCTTTTAGGATTAATGCAGAGGCACCGGGCTTGATAGCTGAAGCTTGCGCGAAGGAGAATGCTGTTCTGCTGCATATCAGTACCGACTACGTGTTTGATGGAGAAAACCCGAATGGTTACAAGGAAAATGATGTTCCAGCCCCTATTAATACATATGGTGAGTCGAAGCTTCGTGGTGAGCAGTTGATAGCGGAAAATTGGGACAATTATTATATTGTTCGTACTTCTTGGTTATACGGAGAAAATGGTCAAAACTTTGTTGAGACAATGTTGAAACTTGCAGAAACGAAATCTGAACTTGACGTAGTGGATGATCAAATCGGATCCCCTACTTATTCCAAGGATTTATGCGAAGAACTGATCAGATGTTTTCTATCACCTTTTGTCTCGGATTTGCCAAAACAGCACGAGCGAACAATGAATTCTGAGAGCGACAAAGCCGGAAATGATTCTCCTACGAAAAAACTTCCTTTTGGAATCTATCATCTGACAAATTCTGAACATACAAGTTGGTGCGGATTTGCGAAGAAGATCTTTGAGTTAGCGAAGCTAGACGTAAAAGTGAATCCGGTTGCGTCTGAAGCGTTTCCACGACCTGCAAAGCGGCCGCATTGTTCCATTCTTCAAAGTACAAAGTTGGATTGCAAAATGAGATCGTGGGAAGAAGCTTTGAGGGCTTATCTGCAATTAACTGCTTGATAAAATTAGCTATTTACTGTTTAATATCGCTGTTTAAATAATTTTATGAAAGGAATAATACTAGCCGGGGGAACAGGAAGTAGGTTGTCACCGTGCACCAATGTTACAAATAAGCACCTTTTGCCTGTGTTCAACAAGCCAATGATCTATTATCCGCTTTATTCGCTTAAGGACGCGGGAATCAATAATATTTTGATTGTATCCGGGAAAGGTCATGCGGGCGATTTTTTGGAATTGCTCGGCTCCGGTGCACATTTGGGTCTTAAACTGTCGTACGAAGTTCAGGAGGAAGCCGGAGGCATCGCACAAGCACTCGGACTGGCGGAACAATTCGCAAGTAACGAAAAAGTTGTAGTAATTCTTGGTGATAATTTATTTGAAGATAGTATCGCCGAGGCCGCAAAAGAATTTTCAGTTCAACCGCGTGGAGCCAGAGTGTTTTTGAAAAAAGTGAAGGGCCCTGAGTCTTATGGAGTTGCGGAACTTGATGGAGATATTATCACATCAATTGTAGAAAAACCGGAAAATCCAAAATCTGACTTAGCCGTTACCGGAATATATATGTATGATCCTCAGGTATTCGATATTGTTAAGAGTTTGAGGCCATCAAATCGTAATGAATTGGAGATAACCGATGTAAATAACTACTATTTGGAACAAGGAACTTTGAAACATACTGTTCTTGAAGGATTTTGGGGAGATTGCGGTGAATCATTTGAGAGTTTGCATGCAGCTTCAGCATTAGTAAAAGACAGTCATTTATCCCAAATCTCAGACAACTTATCAATCACAGATCGAAAACAAGCAGACCTTAATAAAGGGAATGAAAAATATTCTAGTGTCGGGCTCCATAGCCTATGATCATATAATGTTCTACAAAGGGCGGTTCAAGGAATCTTTGCTTCCAGATGAACTCGAGAATCTGAGTATTTCTTTTTTGGCTGATTCCAGGGAAACTTTCTTTGGTGGATGTGCTACGAATATAGCCTATACTTTGAATCTTCTTGGGGAAAAACCTTTGATCCTCGGGGTTGCGGGTAATGACTTTGAAAAATATCAAGATTGGTTGAATGATAATCACATAACCAGTGATTGTATTAAAATTGATGAAGAAAATCCTACTGCGGCGGCCTATATTTTGGCTGATAATACGCAAAATCAAATTTCGATATTTTCTCCGGGCGCTTCCGGTTCTATAAAGATTTGCAGAGATTTGTCATGTTGTGATCTTGATAATGTTGATTTTGCGGTGCTGGCTCCGGATATTCCGGATAGGATGTTAATAATTGCTGAGAATTTTATCCGTAATAAGACCCCGTTTCTATTTGATCCCGGTCAGGCAATTTCCGCTTTATCAAAAGAATATTTGGCTATTATCATAGATGGATGCGTTGGTATTATCGCGAATGAGTACGAGACAAGTCTTTTGGAGAAAAAGATGCGTATGAATTTTTCACAGTTAACAGGTTGGGCCGGTTTTTATGTAGAAACTTTGGGAAAAAACGGATGCACTATTTTTGAGAGTGAAAAACAAACACATATCCCGGCTATTGGCGGCTTGCACGTTGCTGACGTGACCGGATGTGGCGATGCTTTTAGAGCAGGATTTACGCATGGTTATGTTAATGGAAAATCGCTCAAGGAATCGTGCGAAATGGCATGTACTTCCGCGTCTTTTGTGGTTGGTAAAACCGGAACTCAAACTCATTCATTCACAAAGGGAGAGTTCAATTCTAGGTTGAAAAAATTTTACTAAGAATGTTCTTTTCGAATTCTCT
>JAACEU010000077.1 GCA_011682355.1 Nitrospirota bacterium
ATTTGCCCACAACGGCATCACCGAGCCAATGCAACCAGCCGATTATCAATACAGAAAACACAGGCAGGAGGTGCTGGTTTAGATGGTCGGCGGGTGCAACACTCTGGCGGCGCTGGTTTAGGGATGGTCGGCGGGCGCAACACTCTGGCGACGCTGGTTTAGGGATGGTCGGCGGGCGCAACACTCTGGCGGCACTGATTTAGGGATGGTCGGCGGGCGCAACACTCTGGCGGCGTTGGTTTAGGGGTTGGTTTAGGGGCGTTGCATCTCCCAGCGAAAAATTTTATAAGCTATGGTTGGTCGGTCAAAAATTTATAATTGTAAAGGTTTTAAAACCATCTCTTCATTTCTTTGGCTGTGACTCGTCTATTTTTCATGATGATTGCGCGTTTTTTCAAAATGTGCGGAAGTTGGTGGAGGTATGCGATATAGCTACCCCAAAGATATGGTTCACGGAGGGTTATGTAGAATGGTGTGAGTATTTTCTTCAGCATTATCGGGAAAAAATTACTAAAAAATGTGCCGATAAGGTCGTTTTTCTTTTCCATCAAAAGTTGGTTTTTGAAAGAGTATTTTTTTTGGAATTTGCTTAGTTTGCCGCGGTTTTTGAGGATTTCACCGGTTGTGGACCTTTTGTATACTCCCGTTCCCCTACCGTGATATGCCACCGCACCCGGATAGTAGAAATTTTTCCATCCATACAACAAGAATCTCCAAGACAAGTCGACGTCTTCTTTGTACATAAAAAAGTCCTCATCGAAGTATTCTCCCATAACCTTCACGTCTTCCAGAGCTGTGCGACGATACAAAGGACATGCTCCCGATACTCCAAACACCTCTTCTTCCTTGTCATATTGCCCTTCGTCCTCCATTCCCTGGCCTCGATCTATAATTCGGCGGTTTTTGTATGCGAATAGCCCAACCGTATCGATCAGATTTGTCTTTTCCTTCTTTTCAAAATCAAATTTCAAAACTTTTCCTGTAATTGCAGAAATTTTTGGATCTTTTTCGATTCTGGCGATGATTTTTTCAAAATATTTCGGAGTGTAGATAATATCCGGATTAGTAATTACCACGTAATCCGATGGATTTTCTTTTTCAATTGCCATCTTTATTCCCTGATTTGCGGCCTTTGCGTAGCCGAGATTTTCAGAATTGTCGATGATTTCGAGGGTTTCCTTGTGTCCATATTCCTTTTTCACATATTCCAGTCCTTCCTTGTCCGGAGAATTATTATCAATAAAAAAAACCTCTATATCCTCATATGTCTGCGCGAAAATCGAGTCCAAGCAAGTACGCAGATACTGCGGTGTGTTGTAGTGAATCAAAACTATTGATATTTTTCCTTTGTGCATGTTGGTTGGATTTTGTATATTGAGTTTACTAACTCATATTAACTATGTCTACATATCTTTTTACATCCGAGTCTGTGACGGAAGGGCATCCTGACAAAATGGCGGATCAAATTTCGGATGCGATTTTGGATAACTTACTGAGGCAGGATCCGCGGAGTCGGGTCGCGTGCGAGGCGATGGTCTCTACCGGGCTTGTTTTTATTGCGGGGGAGGTTCGAACTAACGGATATGCGGATATTCCGAAGATTGCTCGGCGAGTCATCAAGGATATTGGCTATACCGATGCGACTTATGGATTTGATTATAAGGCTTGTAGTGTGTTGACGGCTATTGATGAGCAGAGTGCGGATATTGCACGGGGTGTGGATCCGGGTGGGGCCGGGGATCAGGGAATGATGTTTGGTTTTGCTTGTAATGAAACTGCTGAGCTGATGCCTTTGCCTATTGCGTTGGCTCACAAACTGGCAATGAAGTTGGCGGAGGTGAGGAAAAAAGGTGTTTTGAAATACCTGCGGCCGGATGGAAAGACTCAAGTAACCGTGGAATATGATGGGTATAAGCCGTTGCGTGTAGATGCGGTAGTTGTTTCTTGTCAGCATGGACCGGATGTGAAACAGGCTCAAATTAAAAAAGATATTGTGAAACACGTGATTAAGCCGATTTGTGGAAAATATTTGGACTCGAAGACGGATTACCATGTGAATCCTACGGGGCGGTTTATTATCGGTGGGCCTCCGGGTGATGCCGGGCTGACCGGACGAAAGATTATTATCGATACTTATGGTGGAATGGGACGGCATGGTGGTGGTTGTTTTTCCGGGAAGGATTGTACAAAAGTGGATAGGAGCGGGGCGTATATTGCTCGGTATGCGGCGAAGAATTTGGTGGCGGCCGGTTTGGCTGATAGATGTGAAATTCAGGTTGCTTATGCTATTGGAGTGAAGGATCCGGTTTCTATAAATATTGAAACTTTTGGCACCGGAAAATTGCCTGACGACAAGCTGATAAAGATTCTACGGAAACATTTTGATTTCTCTCCGGGTGGAATTATTAAACACTTAAAATTGAGGGAGCCCAGATTTCAAAAAACTGCCGCTTATGGACATTTTGGTCGTTCGGCGGTTAGATTCACATGGGAGAAGACAGATGTGGCTGTAAGGCTCAAAAAATATCTTTAAATTTCAATTTATGAGTGAATATGAAGTCGCCGATCCGATGCTGTATGAACAAGGACTGAAAAATATAGAATTGGCGGAAGGGCAGATGGGCGCGCTGATGGAAATTCGAGGAATGGTTGCGAAAAGTCGACCTTTTGAAGCTTTGAGGATTGCGATGGCACTGCATGTGACGAAGGAAACTGCAGTTTTGATCAGGACTTTGATGGATGGAGGAGCTGAAGTTTGGATTACCGGGTGTAATCCTTTGTCTACGCAAGATGAGGTTGCGGCGGCTTTGGTGAAGGAAGGCGTTCATGTATATGCGAAGAAGGGTGAAACCGATAAGGAATATTACGGGTATTTGGAATCCGTTGTCGCTTGTAAACCACATATTACTATTGATGATGGGTGTGATTTGGTGACTTTGATTCACAAGAAGCATCCGGAGTTGATGCATGAGATTATTGGTGGTTGTGAAGAGACTACGACCGGGATTATTCGCTTGCGGGCGATGGAAAAGGATATGGCTCTGAGGTATCCGGTTGTGGCTGTGAATGACAATCTGACTAAGCATTTGATGGATAATTATTATGGAACCGGTCAATCGACTTTGGATGGAATTATGCGAGCTGTGAATTTTATGTTTGCCGGAAAGACGGCTGTTGTCGCGGGTTATGGAAGTTGCGGAAAAGGAGTGAGTATGCGGCTGAAAGGAATGGGCTCGAATGTGATCGTTTGCGAAGTGGATCCTTTCCGTGCTTTGCAGGCTGTGATGGATGGATTTCGAGTGATGAAGATGGATATTGCGTGTAAACTGGGCGATATTTTTGTGACTGTTACCGGAGATTTGAATGTGATTACTTACAATCATGTTCGATATATGAAAGATGGTGCGATTTTGGTTAATAGTGGACATTTTGATGTGGAAATTGATGTGAAAGGGATCGCGAAGAAGGCTAGGAGTCATCGTCGTGTTCGTGAATTTATGGATGAATATATAATGCCAAGCAAGAGACGTCTTTATATTCTTGCCGAGGGGCGATTGGTGAACCTGGCGGCGGCGGAAGGGCATCCCAGTGATGTTATGTCTTTGAGTTTCTGCGGGCAGGTGTTGGCTTGCCAGTATTTAGTTGAAAATAAAGGTAAATTGGAACCACGCGTTCACAAATTGCCGGAAGAAATTGATATGTACATTTCCAGATTGCAGTTGAAAACTATGGGTGTGGAGATTGATAAACTGACTGCTGAGCAGGTTAAGTATTTGGAAAGTTGGGAGGAAGGGACTTGATGTCTTCTTCTACGTTGAAGTCTAGGATTTCTATTCCAATAATGCCACCATTTTTATCAACATCAAGAACACAATTACCATTAATTATGTTTTCGTGGAATTCGTTGTTGTTTAGTTTTATATACGTAATATTTGTCTCTTTGTCGTAGGTTATTTTTGGCATAGCTATTTGTTATATCTATTTATTTGAGATGTCCAAATTACCGTGATAATTTTACACTCGTCTTTCTCTATAACGCAAACAATTTCTAATAGTTTCTTTTCTTTGAAATAATATTTGTAATATTTTACTTA
>JAACEU010000078.1 GCA_011682355.1 Nitrospirota bacterium
AACGCCCGCTTCATTAACAAAAACTTCAAAAACACTCCCCCATCCACAATATTCAAGTCCCGAGTAATCGAAAAAGGAATCGACATAAACATTCTCCGCACAAATGATGGCTTCGCTATCGGCAAAACCGTCACAATCCAAAATATCGACTTATATTCAAAACGAGACTTCGACAAACCATGGCGTGACGCAAAAATCGGCATGCTCCCACCAAAACTCGCTCAAGTTTTGATAAACCTAGCCGGACCTGACACCTCCACAATCTACGACCCATTCTGCGGAACCGGAACCGTCTTGATGGAGGGATTATTAATGAACAAAGCTGTCGTAGGTTCAGACATCAGCCCAAGATTGGTAGACTACAGTCAGAAAAACTGCGAATGGCTCGAAAAACAGTACAACACATCAAGCGATTACAAAACATTTGAAAAGGACGCACAACTTTTGGAAAAAGACGACATCCCAAACGCACTCGACGCAATCATAACCGAAGGATACCTCGGTCCACCACTCACCAGCACGCCTTCCCCCGAAAAAATCGCAGAAATCTTTGCAGAACTCACACAACTCCACCATAACTGGCTCACAAACGCATACGAAATCACTCCACCCAACTGCAAAATCGTGATGTGCAAAACCGCATACAAAGTCGGTGAAAAGATCGAACATTTCCCGGACTTCGAAGAACTGGCAGAATCCGCAGGCTACAAAATCACAAAAACCTTCACATACGAACGCCCAAACCAAATCGTTATCAGAGATATTGCGATTTTAGAAAAAAAATAACATTGAAATAGATCGCGTGCTTGCGTATATTACCTCTGTTCGATTCATTCGGGCAAAAAGACCTTTCACAATCCCGGGTAGCGCAGCGGTAGCGCAGTTGGCTGTAAAACAACGACCAAAAATTGCAGCTTCCAGCAGAAATGTTGGTTGAAAAAGAGGGTGAATTGCGGGAAACCTAAACCCCGCCAAGGCGGGGTATGGCAATCCGCAGCCAAGCCTGTCAGGGCAAAGGTTGACAGGAAGGTTCAGAGACTAGAGAGTGAGTCCCAACAATAACCTCTCATTAGCGCCCTCCACCCGCCTAAGGCGGGTGATGAGATAGTCCACCCCTTGCAGAAATGCTTGGATAATGTGTAACCAATTGGTCGCCGGTTCGAATCCGGCCCCGGGAGCCATGAAAAAACGGCAGTGCCTTCAGGTACTGACGGTTTTTCATCGAATCCAGGCAGGATACAAGCGAACCGCAGGTTCGCACAGTCGAAGTGAGCGAGCGAAGAAAAAACTGTGCCCATCACAGTTTTTAGTTCCGAGCGAACAAGACTGAAGGATTTTTGCGTAGCAAAAACCGCTATCCGGCCCCGGGAGCCAAAACATCATCGACAAAAAGCCAATCCAAGACAAACTCAAACCACTTGATCTCCCCACCGTTGACTAGCACAATGGCGGGTTTTTTGATATAAGACTAATATGAAAAATCTCGATTCCCCAGACAGCATACATGCTCCTATTTCTCAGAATCTCTTGCTTAAGATGGAACCGCAAAGAAATAAGATTTTAGGTGACATTGCGACATTACTTGAACGTGGCGATATCGAAGATAAGATCGACCGAGAATTGGTTGTAAAAGCAGTAGCGTTTATTGAAAACCCTACGGAAGATCTGTCAGACATTACGAGCCATACAACTATTATTGGACAGGCATTAACCACGATGCAAGAAGCCCCATCTGAAATTGTTGCCATGTATAGTTATTTTTTTGCTCTTCAGTGCATTAACCGAATAAATTTTGTTGAAGAAAAGCTCTCACAAGAGACTCCTGCTGATTCTCCAGAGATTAGGAAAGCTATGTCTCGGGGATTAGATTGGGCCACAACTCTTTCAATAGGACACAATGATCATATTTCTCTTATTACTGCGTTTCATGAGCTTCAAGCTAGACTGAACAGCCTACAAAACCCACAACTTCTTCATACAACTCAGTTCTAAACTTATCCACTAGCAGGAACCATCGTACAAATTTTGAATTTTTCTCATACATAAGCCAATAATCGGTTCGGATAAAATTTACACAAAAAGGCAAACCTGACCTTATCCGAACTTCTTATGAAATTTGAAAGAAAACATATTTTTTGCTAAACTCGCACTCCAAATAATAAAAAAATATGACAAAAGACTTAACACAACCTCTAGGAAACGAAACGTTTGAAGAAATCAAAAAAATTGACGAAAACGGATCAGAATATTGGGAAGGAAGAAATCTTATGAAAGTTTTGCAATACAGCAAATGGGAAAATTTTGAAAATGTAATCGAAAAAGCAAAAAAAGCCTGCACAAACAGTGGACAATACACCAACGATCACTTTCCTGACATCAGGAAGGTGATAAAAGCTGGTAAAGGAGCCATTCATAAACTCAATGACTATAAACTCTCAAGATACGCCTGTTACCTCATTGCACAAAACGCTGATCCCAATAAAAAAGCTGTTGCACTTGCACAAACTTACTTTGCAATCAAAACAAGACAACAAGAATTGCAAAAGCAACTGAACGAAGATGAAAAAAGAGTTTTAATTAGAGAAGAAGTTACCGACAAAAACAAAGAACTTTTCAAGAGTGCAGAAGACTCTGGAGTTAAAAACTTTGGAAGATTCAACAATGCAGGATATCTAGGTCTTTATGGCATGAAATCAGAAACAGTTCGAAAAACAAAAGCTTTAGGAAAAAATAAACTCCTAGACAGAGCAGGGGCAACTGAGTTAGCAGCTAACCTATTTCGTATCACGCAAACAGATGATCAGCTCAAATCAAAACTCAAATCCGGACAAATAATCGGTGAACATAGCGCATCAAAAACACACTTTGTAGTAGGCGGCAAAGTTAGAAAAGCCATTAAAGATATTGGAGGGACTATGCCAGAAAATCTACCAACAGAAGAGCACATCAGGGAAACCCAAAAAAGATTGGGGCAAAAAAGAGTAGAAGAAATTAAGGAAAAAAGTTAAGACATCGTCCAGCAACAGCAAATTGCATTACTTCTTCATAAAATTCAGCTCTAAACTTGTCCAATAGCGGGAGCCAAACGAGCCGTTAAGGCTTTTCAACCCTTTCAATCATAAACTTAACAGCTTCAATCATATTTTCAGGAATAATTTTAATTTCAGGATATTTAGACTGAAATACT
Organism: Nitrospirota bacterium; assembly: GCA_011682355.1. Taxonomy (GTDB): domain Bacteria; phylum Patescibacteriota; class Gracilibacteria; order UBA1369; family LOWO2-01-FULL-3; genus JAACEU01. The sequence goes on from JAACEU010000078.1 coordinate 3,188, forward strand.
CTAAAAATTTCATCAGCAAAAGCTTGTCCTACACCAGACACTTGATCAAAATCCAAAACAATTGTACGAAACTTTTCCAACCCTGCTAAAACCCGCTTTGCCTGCGAACGAGAAACATAAATAGACTCTTTCGTATACAACTTTATTTTTATTTCAGTTTTATCAAACGCCAAATCCTCCGGATCTGTATAATATTGCTTAAAAACATCATCAAGATAACCTGAATGTTCAAGACTAATCTCAAAAATTACCCGAGTCCCAGATTTTGAAGGTTTCAAGTCATTAACAAACACATCCTCAACAATATTATCTATTTTCAACTGACAGTCATAACTTTCCAATACAAATACGTCAGATACTTTTGAGGTAAAGAAAATACCCTCGCCCGAATGAGCACGAGGCATAGTAGTTATCTTTCCCTTAAGCAAGTCTTGAATTGCCTCTAATGAAGAATTCAATTTTCTCTTGTTCATAATATTCTTAAAAACCCCGATTCCAAAATCATCCACTATAAAACGTATACCCTTGTCTATTTTTTTCACATAAATAGCGATATTTTCAGACTTCGAGTGATCTATTGCGTTATTCAACATTTCTGAAAAAGCATAGGAGAATATACTCTGGATATGCTCAGGCAATTGGTGTAAAAAATTTAGTTTCTTATTAACCTCCTCCAAAACTTCATGTTCTTTCAAATTATTATTTTTGTATCTCTTGCGAAATTCACTCTTCAAAACGCCACGTTTCTCAGTAAGAACATATACAGCGGCTCTAGTAGTTCCTGACTTTACCAACTTCCCCTCCCTAACCAAATTATTAATAAATCTTAACACATAAGCACGCGTAAAACTATTCTTCAAAGAATCTAAAACATCATTAGTCGAGAATGTTTCCTGAGAATGAGCT
>JAACEU010000079.1 GCA_011682355.1 Nitrospirota bacterium
CCTTTTGAGCCGGCGAATATTGACAAAGCCCATTTATCATCAGTAACTTTTCCATATGAAAAAGTTGTCCACCAATACCCAAATGTGTCAACCGCATACAGATCACATTCATTCAAATATGCAATTGTGTTGGCGACTGTGACTCCAACCCGCAGACCTGTGAATGAGCCTGGACCGCTGATCACGATCACTCTCTCGATTTGCGGCAATTGCGCGTCGGCTTTTCCCAATAGTTCGGCAATCGCCGGCATCAATTTTTCCGCTTCGTCGTTGTGGCTTTGCCATGAATTTTCACCAACCAATTTGCCTTCGCTGAGTAAAGCGATGCTTGTGACCGAGCTGGCTGTATTTATTCCTAAAGTTAACATGCCCTACATATACACTATTTTCGCCTTTTTTTGTACCGTTGGAGTTTTGTTTTTCGTTTTTGGAGGCAAATAATTGAGCGATACATGTCGTCAATGAGAGAATCGACGTCGTTTGCGGAGTGTGTCGCGGTGTCTATTATATATTCAGATATTTTGAGAGTTGTTCTTTGGAGAGTTTTGTCGTCCCTGGTGTTTGCTTTTTGCTCTAACTTACCGCGAATTTGGCGGATTACCCGGATTTTTGTTGTCCTTACGGTTTGTTCAACTGCTTCTTGTGGAATCGGAACTAGGTCCATTTTTGTTTTATTTTGTAAGCTTGCTTCGGCTCAGAACTGGCAGAGCCAGATTCTTCGCCTCACTGCGCGCTCGCGCCGTGCGCTCGCCGTATTAGTATAAATCTTTTATTTCCACCCCCGTGTAGTAATGTTTTAGAATTGCTTTGTAATCATATCCCGCTTCCGCCATTCCTTTGGCTCCGCATCCGCTGAGTCCTACTCCGTGGCCCCAGAATGCGTCAGCATCACAATATGAATCGCTTACCGGTACCAAGAATCCCGCATCCCAGTTCCAGACATCTTTCGCGCTCTTTGTGTATTTTCCGTCACTTTGGCTGAAGTATGGAGTTTTGACGAGGTTTCCATTGTAGTAAACGACTTCACCCGCTGTTTCTTTCACGGCTTTCACCACGTTTGGCACTCGCATTTCGTAACTGTAACCGTTGTATTTTTGGCTTGTCGCCGGATCGTCTGATAGGTTGTAAGGTTTTCCCGGGAATTTTTCCGCGTCAGTCATATAGTGGAGTGCGTAGCTTCGCGCCGCTACAATTATCGCTTTGATTTTTTCATATTCTTCATCGTTTGGTTCTTCCGCGAGTCCTTGCAAGTAGTGTTCGAGTGGTAATTCGTTGATTACGATTATTCCCCCATCATCTTCTCTTATTTCCAGAATTCCTCGGTATTTGTTGTCACCGGATTTGTTTTCCAATTGCAGAATTGAACCGGTTTTTGGGATGAATCTAATTTTGTTTAATCCTGAATATGTGTTGTCCGGAGTTGAAACTTTTAGGCCATCGCTTGTTTGTGTGACCGTAGCCGTTTCTCCTGAACTCATTGACCGCAGGAGAGTCGCGTTGTTGTAGAGTTCGTATGATCCACTTGCTGTGATTTCCGGATCCGCGTCAAACGTTAGCTTGATTCGGATGTCGTCCCCTGTTTCTTCCGGTGTGTAGTCAGGAGCGTAAGTTGGAACAAATTTTTCATCCACGACTTCGTAAGGAATTTTTATATAAGTTCTGAACAGCTTGTTTCCGTCAACTTTTGGTCTGAATAGAATTGTTTTGCTACCATAGCCTTCATCGTCCGCCACTTTTGCGATAAATGAAATTGTTCCTATTTCTCCAGGTTCAACTTCTTTGGACATTAGCTGTGCGTCTGTTATGTTTAGGTCTAATTCTTTTAACAGATCGATTTTGAAATTATCTTTATTCCATGCTTTTTGACCTAAGTTCCGGAGTTTTACAATTACCAAATATTTCTTTCCTTTTTGCCATTCCGATGCCGCTGTTGTGCTGACATGTTCTGCCGCATAGAGATCTCCGTAAACTGTTGTTTCGAAATACATTCCCGTATCTGCCATCCAAGTCACCCCTTCAACGACCGGAGTAAAGTATTCCTTGTAATATCCCGGTTCTTGAGGTGCTGTGAGTTTGAGCTCGAATTTTCCCGTTTCACCCGGGAGTACTTCGTCGCCCACCAAGTATCCGATTCTAGCCGGAGTTGTTGCGTCAAAGTCACTTTCTCTGTCTCGTTCGTGGTCCGTACCGAGCATTACCGTGTTTTCTCCTGAATTATTCCAGATCACATTTCCCGTGTTCTTCAGTTTCACCCATCCCGCAAACACTTCTCCTTTGTTCATTGCCTTGTCCGGATAGTACGCTGATATGAATCCGTATTTAAAGTCAGATTGTTGTACGTAAATTGGAACTGTGATTGCGTCGTCGAGTTTCTTTGATCCGTTCACTACCAGATACGACTCCATATAAACCATCTCTCCTTTACTTCCTCCTTTTATCTGTAGGTAGAATGTTCCTGTTTCACCGGGCTTTACCAGATCTTCCCTCATTGAAGCCGATACAATAGTGGTTTTCCCCGGGAATGAAAGCACGTTGTCCAATGAAGGATCTTTGTCTATTACCAACATCGTGCTGCCGCTCCAATTCTCATTACCAATATTTTCCAGCTTGAATTTGAGTGTTATTGTTTCCGACGGTTTCAATTCTTCATAAAATATTTCTGATCTATCCTGAAAGTCGTAGTCTTTTACAAATCTAGGTTTTTCTTCGACATAAGACGCCGCAATTGCTCTGATTACCGGGAATTTTTCATATAAATATGCGCCCGGGCAAGATGTGTTCATGACATCCTTGTGTCCAAAGATGTTTGGCATGTTTTGTCCTCTGAACGTACTGTACCCTTCCGGATCGATTCCGTGGATTTTTGATTTGATTGAAATTAGTTTTCCAAGTGCTTGTACGGCCACTTCCGGAACTGAGCTTGTGTCGTAATTCCCAAGTACTGCAATCCCGATAGAACCGGTGTTTGCCAAGCCCGCGTGTGCTCCGACTACGCCTTCTCCTCCATATCGCCCTTCGTAAATATTTCCTTTTGTGTCGATAATATAGTTGTATCCGATATCACCCCATCCTTTTGTGACTGTGTGATAATAATAAATATCGCGAATTGCCTGTTTAGGATCGCTGAGGTTTTTTGTTGTGGCGGTATGATGAATGATTATTTTCTTAACTTTTTCCGGATATTGGAGAGGCCATTTGTATGTGTCTCCATATTCGTCTTCTTCTACCACTCGTGAATATCTGAGTTCGTCCGCGAATTGTTCGTAAACCGAATCGTCGATTTCAACAAGTACCGGGTCTGCATCGTTGCTTGCGAGGTATCTGTAGGATTCTTTTGCTCCCCATTCTTTTCGTGAAATTATACCCGCCGGATCGTTTGAAGAGGTGAGAACTTGGTTTGTTGCGTTTGAAACTGCTGAAAGTGCGGAGTATTTTGGTTGTGGTATTTCTTCTATGTTTGCCGATTTTGCCGTATTGATGAATGACCAATCGATGCTTTTTATTGAAGGGCTGGTGATTCCATCTCCGTAGAGCATGAATCTATATTGCATTGCTGTTGCCGGATTTGTGGCCGCCATTGCAACTTTTTCTCCGTTTGAATCTTCACCTTCCACTTCGATCCAGTCTGTCCATTCTCCGTCTACTTCAAATTTCACTTCAAGTTCAATGTTTGTGCCGTTTGGTTTTGTTTCTGTGTAACTTCCCCCTATAGCCGTGAACTCAAATCCCGGTTCTTCCACGTTTGAGAGAAAGACGTCCATCGTTTTGTATGGAGCTATCAGAAGCGGTTCGTAGGCCGCCGTCTTGGAGTCAATTTTTATGTTTAATTCTTGATGAATTGTTTTGACTTGTGTCTCTTTGACTGTTGTTTGCTGTCCAAAAACCCCAACCATAGCTATGGTGAGTCCCAACATTACGACAGTAATAGTATTTTTGAATTTCATACACAGATATATACGTTTTTCGTCCATGTATTATATCATTTTTTGCCTTCTTTATCAATTGTACGGGGGTTGCGTGAGAAGTGAAATCATGGTTTTCTCTTTACAAAATAAAAAAGTGAGATTATAGTCACTTTCGG
>JAACEU010000080.1 GCA_011682355.1 Nitrospirota bacterium
TGGTCGAACTTTCATAATGCCTGGACAAAAAATTAGAATAAAATCTATTAAATACAAATTGAATCCGATGAAACTCGAGATCGAAGGCAAAAAGATTCTCCTAATCGATGACAGTATCGTTCGCGGAAATACTTCTCGCAGGATCGTCCAAATGGTGCGAGATTCCGGAGCGAAAAAGATTTATTTTGCCTCTTATTATCCTCCGGTCAGGCACACTTGTCCTTACGGAGTCGACATTCCAACAAAAGAGGAACTTATTGCAGGAGACATGGACGTCGATGAAATCTGTAAATCTATTGGTGCTGACAAGCTGTTCTATTCTAGTGTTGATGATGTTTTCAAGTCTTGTATAAAAGGAAACAAAAATATGAAAGATATGTGCATGGCTTGCACGGATGGCAAATACAAGACCGGAATCACGGAGAAGGAACTGTTGGCACATGCTGTTGATCGTTCAACTTCTCGTGTTTGCGCGTCTTTGGATGAAAGATCTGATCAAGATCAACAACTTAATTTGGTTTAATATGAGTGGGAAAAAAGTTTTACTTATCGGGAATGGAGCCCGTGAGCATATTATGGCTGAGGCTTTGAAGAAGAGCAGACATCATGTGGAGCTGTATGTTGTGGGAGGGGCTATGAATCCTGGAATAAAGGCATTGGCGGAAGAGTATCTGGTGGCGGATGTTTGCGATAAAGATGCGATTGCTGAATTTGCTTCGCGTGTGAGGCCGGATTTTGCGGTGGTGGGGCCGGAGGCCCCAATTGAAGCGGGTATTGTGGATATGTTGTTGGAATTGGAAATTCATAGTGCAAGTCCCCTGCAGACGGTTGGTCGATTGGAATCTTCGAAATCTTATACTCGTGACTTGCTCGAGAAGTTTCAGATTCCCGGGAATCCTGATTTTAAAGTTTTTTATAATGAAGAGGGGCTAGAGGATTTCTTTTTGGAGCTAGGTGATGATTATGTTGTGAAGGCGGATGGTTTGAAAGGTGGAAAGGGCGTGAAAGTTAGCGGAGATCATTTGAATGGGATGGAGGAAGGTTTGGCTTATGCTCGTGAGTGTTTGAAAGATAGTGGGCGTGTGGTTGTGGAAGAGAAATTAATCGGTCAGGAGTTTAGTCTAATGAGTTTCTGTGACGGGACTTATGCGGTTGATATGCCTGTAGTTCAGGACCACAAGAGAGCGTATGAGGGCGATGAAGGGCCAAATACAGGGGGAATGGGTACTTATTCTGATGCGAACCATTTGCTACCGTTTTTGACTTTGCATGAAGTCAATGAGGCGAGCGATATGAACAAAAAAGTTCTGAAAGCTTTGTTTGAGGATACGGGAGTTTATTACAAAGGTGTGATGTATGGTGGATTTATCGCTACCGCCAAAGGTGTTCGTTTGATCGAATACAATGCGCGACTGGGTGATCCGGAGGCGATGAATGTGTTGTCGTTGTTGCGATCGGATTTTGTGGATATTTGTGAAGGAATTATTAATAAAACTTTAGATCAAGTTACGGTGGAATTCGAGAAAAAAGCTACTGTTTGCAAGTATGTCGTGCCGGAAGGTTATCCTGATAAACCCGTTAAGGGTGAAAAGATCGAAGTGGGCGAAATCCCAGAAGGAGTTCATGCTTATTATGCTTCTGTAGATCAAAGAGACGATGGCCTGTACTTGAGCGGTTCTCGTGCAATTGCTTTCGTAGGAGTTGCAGATACTATCGAGGAAGCTGAAAGGCTTGCTCAGAGTGCTGTTGGTTCGGTGAAAGGGCCTGTCTTCCACAGGAAAGATATTGGCACAAAAGAGCTGATTGATAAGAAAGTGGAGATGATGAAGGGTCTTCGGTGATATTTCCAATTAATAACTTCCCAACACCTTCATTTTTGCAACTTTCCCCTCCACTTTCTTGAGGATTTTTGCGACTTTCGGTTCTGAGATGCAACCGTCGAAGTCGAGGTAAAAAATGTAGTCTCCGAAGCGGGCTTGGGTTGGGCGGGATTCGATTTTGGTCATGTTTATCTTGGCGTCGGCAAAGTCTTTGAATATTGTAAAGAGCGAGCCCGGCGAATCTTTGTCGAAGTGAAATGCAATTGAGGTTTTTGTACAATTTTTTTGTACGTTCTTTAGGGTTGGGCGGCCTTTTTGGACTACTACGAATGCTGTTAAATTGTTTCTGCCGTCTTCTATGTTTCTTTTGAGGATCTTCAATTTTTCCTTTTCCGCCGCTATTTTTGGAGCAATTGCCGCGCATGATTTATCGTTCTTTGTTATTATTTCTTCGATAGCGAAAGCCGTTGATGCTGTGCTTAGCAATGTTGCTTTCGGAAAGTTCTTTTTCAGAAATTTTTTGCATTGTTTTAGTGCCTGGGGATGGGAATATATTGTCTTTATGTCAGAGGCTTTTGAGCGCGGAAGAATGATAAATGCGTGGTTTATCGGGATATTTATTTCCTCCGAGATCCTTACATTTTTTTCGAACAAGTTGTCCAAGGTTTCTCTGATCGTTCCTTCCAACTTATTTTCTATCGGAACAATCCCCTTTTCGATCCGACCTTTTTCAACCAGTTCAAAAACTTCGTCGATTGTGGTTGTGTAATACTTATTCTTTTTTTTGTCATATTTGTCTGCGGCCATTTCGGAGAATGTGTTCTTTGGTCCGAGAACGGCTATGTCTGATTTCTTTGGATTTTTCAATTTATTCATTATCTTTTAGCTTTTTTTTGACTCCCTTTGCTACCTTTTTCGCAGTGCTTTTAGCCTTTTTTACACCCTTTTTAATCTTCTTACGAGTATTTCGCGGTACATGTTTTTTGTATGCCTTAGTGGCCTCCTTTTTCGCATTTTTCGCGTATTTCTTAAGTTTTTTTGACCCTTCCTTGTACTCGTCGCTATCGCTTACTTCTTCGTAACATTCTTTGCATGTTTCACCAATATCCTTACCCATATCCACAATGGTGTCCTTGATTGCTCCAAGTCCCGTGCCTCCTTCATCCACCTCACTTTTGATAGATTTACGGACATCTTTTCCTTTTTTTGGTGAAAATAGAATTCCGAGACCAACTCCCGCCAAAACTCCTGCAATTAACGCTTTTAAGCCTTTAAACATAGTTTTTGAGGTTATAAATTTGTGCTGAATCCATACTAACAGATAGAGAAAAAGACCGCAATCGCGACTATGTTCGGATATAGAAAAATCCGCTTGCGCGGATTTTTCTGCCCTCCAATATTCTTTCGATGTAAGTATTTAATATCATGATTAGCTGAATCTGTAAAGTGCAATCTGCCATTACTCGGTTGTGTGGTTTATTTGGTAAAAATTCCTGGTGATTTTTTCGGCTTGACTGAAAAATGGAAAAAGTAAAATTACTCTGCATTTCACTTCTAACAAATTATTCTCCCCCTCCATGAATACAAAATCAAAATTGTTAAAATAATCGACAAGTTGAACGTTCGCTCACCTGCGTTTCACTATAACTCGTCACTACAATCATTCACCCTGAAAAATATTGTATAATCGCACAAACAAGCCCAAATAAGCTTGCGCCTATATGCTCGATTGATACACTAAAATCAGCATTTAACCCCAAACTTATGAACAATCTCCACAAAGAATTTGCCCGACTTGGGCGGGAAAGAAATCTGGTGACTTACAAATTGCTGGATTTGTTGCCGAAAATTCTTGAGCAGAAAATCTATGAACAGGAGGGGTATGGGAATATTTACGATTATGCCGCAAAGATCGCGGGGTTGAGCTCGGGAGTTGTGGATAAAACTTTAAAAATTAAAGGAAAATTGCAAGATATGCCGCATCTGCAAAAAGCTATTGAAACACAGGGCATAAACAAAGTTGGGATAGTTGCGGGCTTGGCAACTAAAGAAAACGAAAAAGAACTGGCGGAAAAAGTCATACACATGAGCAAACCGGCTCTGCAAGAGTATAGTAAGGAAGCGAGGGGAAAGGTGACGGTCGGTTGGCAAGTGGAACTGGATGAAAAAATGATGTTTATGTTTTTGAAATTGAAAAAGAGGCTGGGGAAAAATTTGAGTAACAAAGAGTGTTTACGAAAAATCCTTGAAGAAAT
>JAACEU010000081.1 GCA_011682355.1 Nitrospirota bacterium
ACGATCGGAAAAAATAATAGAAGAATTAAAATCTTCATCCGAATTTAAAAGATTAATCCGAGAAACTAAGGAGTATAAAAAATTTATTAAAGCTCAATGGCAAAAAAATTCTGAAAAAGTGCTTGAGATTATCGAAAATACTTCTGGACTGAAACTACCCAATCAATGTATTGACGTTTATATTACTCATCCCAAGTTAAAAAATGGTTTCACTATAGACAACAATAAAATCGCCTGGGGACATAGTGAGGATTTCCTTAATTACTCAACGGTTTACTTGTGTCACGAACTGATGCATATTCTAACTAAACACGATAACACAGATGTAACCCATGCCGTAATTGAGCTCTTAATTGATAATGAGCTCAGAATTAGACTGAATCAATTCGGCAGTTATTTTCAATTCCAAGGACATAAACATTTAGCAGAACTAAAAGAAAAAATCTTTCCTGAATGGCAAAAATTCTTGAAACGAGACAAAAAAAATATCTTCAACTTTATTAAGGAATTTAAAAGTAAATATATGAGACAGTAGTATTTTTCGATTACAATTACAAGAGAGAAATGGGAGATGTTCAGTCGAACATCTCCCATGTTGTTAATTGTATGGATCATAACTGCACCTAACAGGAGGACCATATAGCCCACGACCAGTATTGAGACAGATCGCTCGGCAATCCATGCAAGCATAGCGCAATTCGCAATCCTGACATTTTTTTATCTTATCAAGATTAATTGACCAGTATTTCCGTCCCATTTGTCTCAGAATCTGGCTGAGTGTTATCTTACTTAAATCACCAACTTTCAAGCAGCGACTAAAGACACAAGGAAACACGGATCCATCAGGAGCGACTGCAGCCTGGCCTTTCCAGCAAGGATTGAAATATTTTGCTCGAAAGAAGTGCTTTCTGTCAACCGTTAGGTAAGGCTGGTATTCATCATCTATTTTTGGGGCAACAAGATTATCGCTGTTGTGGCCCATTGGCCGATACTCGTCAGGTGTGAAGAGTTTGTTCGAAACTATAAGGTTCTCTTCGCGAAGAAAGTCCTCAACTCTTTGCATTGAATTCTGATTTTGTTTCATCAGTACTACACCAATACGATAAGGTATACCCAGATTCTGCACTAACTTAATGTTTCGGTACCACGCCTCAAAACTTCATGGAATCTGCGTGCACTTGTCATGACTTTCACTGTCGAAGCCCAACAGGCTAGTAGCTAGCTTAACCTCCAACTTTTTCAGGCGCATTAATCCAAGTTCATCGACAAGAGTCAGATTTGTATAGATCTCCACTTCATCAAAGACACTGGCGCAAGCGAGATTGATAATCTCCCATATTTTGGGATGCAAGAAGGGTTCTCCACCCGTTAGCTGAATCTTACTAAATCGAAGCTCACTTGCTTCTTTAATTACTTGGGAAACAAGATCATAAGACATAGTTATCGATCGGTTTGGTTCACTCTCCGCATAACAGTGTATACATTTCTGATTACATCTTTCAGTAAGTTCGACCCAGATCAGATCAAGCCCTTTTGATATAGTCATAACTGCATCATCCAGAGCAAAGACTCGTTCAGCAACCCCTAGATCACATAGTTTTTTCCAGAGAGGATCGCAATTATCTCTTAAAAACTGCTTTTTTTCTCCCGGGCTCATTCCTGACTCGAGAAATGCTGCTAAAAACTGGCCACCAACTCTATCGATAATGACAATAGTTTCGAACTCGAGATCATATATGCCCCACCGAACTGTTCCTTGGACAAGGTACAAACCCTTGCCAGCTACAACCGTTTTTTTCAAGCGATCTAACCTCCTTTTTATAAAGAAGGAGGAGTCACGAAATGTGACCCCTCACGCAAGAGATGTGCTGCTATTTTTTTGGTGAACACGGACCAGGATTACAGCACTGAGCCTGGATTCCGTCATTGTCGTGAGACGCATTGAGAACCTTGATGTTGGTATCTTAGCTACGGATGCAAGATAAAGAAGCCTATCCATCTCTATCCTCCTTTCTTATAGTGTACTTATGGAATCTAACCATACTGCCCACTATGATATAATAAAAAATAATATCTGTCAACTCAACCGTCCTGAATTCTAGTCCAATATTTTATTTTGGGGACCTTGTACATGTCCACTAATTAGGTAACTTCTTAAGGTATAATTAAAACCAAAAGGAGACCTATGAAATGTAGTGATATAGTTGTCCTTAAACGATGGAAACCGATCATGGAAGACTATGAACGGATAATCCAAAAGAAGACATGGAGGCTTAAACTATTTAACACCATTTGATAAACTAGAAAAAGTTACCGAATTATTGAACTAGTACAACCGTCCCCTAGTTGAGGTCCCCTAGTCCTCTACAATTATTGAACATGTACAACTGTCCCCTATATTCGTCCCCTCAAAGTTTGACATATCAAGAAATAAAATGTATAGTGCAGACAGCGCACTCAAAAGGAGAAATACATGAGCCTCGGATTATCCGGTGCTTGGCTAACAGTTAATCGTGCGTGTAACTTCCGCTGCAAATGGTGCTACGCGTCTGAGACCGAATATCAGCAAGCCGATGAGATGACTCCGGCAACCGCCGAACAATTACTTCGCTTGGCTTCCGATCTCGGAATAACACATATTCTGTTTATCGGCGGCGAGCCGACTCTATGGCCCCACCTTTGCAAGACGACAAGGGTGCTACCGAGCTTGGTCTCATAACAGTGCTTATCACAAACGGTTTTCGCTTAGAAGACAAGTATTTTGTAGACGAACTACAATCCTATAGTCTAAACGGCGTGAATTTTTCAATGAAAGCTGGCGACCCTTTGCTGCATGCTGAGCTTACGCGCACCAAAATCAGCACATTCAACACCGTGCTAAATGGCATCCGCAACTTGGCGAATTCTAACATTCGGTTCGAAGTCACCACCATTGCCAACACTTGCGTGTTGGATCATATGGACAAAATCTGTCAAATTGCCATCGATAACGGAGCCAAGAAATTCTCAATTGATTTCTGTTCTGTCTCGTTCAAGGATAGCAAGCCGTCGTCTGCCTACATGCCAGATCCAGCTGAAGTAATCAATGCGATTGTCAGTCAGTATCCCGCAATGGACAGAGCTGCCAGTGGCGGGTTTCACTTGGCACAGAGCTTACCGACGTGTCTCTGGCCAGCCGAATTTCTCGCTCAACTTGAAGCAAAAAATCAAATCGAGTACGGATGTCATGTCATGACGAGAGAAGGATTGGTTTTTGATCACTCAGGACAATTGCTGATCTGCAATCATCTTCACGACTTTCCGCTCGGTCAGATCGGAGTCAACTTCACAGATGCTGCAAGCTTCACTCAATTCTGGCAAAGCAGCGAGATTTCGGAGTATTACGACCAAATCAACACATATCCTGCGCAAAGATGCATCAATTGTCAGACTTACACGAAATGCGGTGGTGGGTGTCCACTCTTGTGGTTCGTGTATAACCCTGAAAATATCACCCGAGAGGAGGAAACCAAATGAAGAAGCTCATTGCTCTGCACCAGTCGACTGGCGTCGTACCCACAAAGCGGATCGCTTCCACCAACAGTAGTCATACCGGCGACTGCAAGTGCAAGTGCAACGTTAGTAGCTAGGTCGTAGCTCGAGATTACCGGGCCGGAGAAGTTCCACGAACTTTCTCCGGCCAAATTAAACAATTAAACAAACATATATGATCACTTACAAATACAGTTTAAAAAAAGATATCCAAAGAGCACTCGACATAACATTCAAAAATCGAGTTTTTTTAATTAAAAATGACCTAATTGTTTTTTGGCCAAATCCACTTCGTTGGATTTGGTTAATGTTCAATATGCCAAAGGGCCCTAAAATCAAAACCGCCAGCAATACAACTTGCTACTGGCTATCTTGTGGAACATGGGGAACATATTACGAAAATGAAAATGCTATCGGAATCTGCCCATGGAAAATTGAAAAAGAGGGATTTAAAGAAGTAATTATCCACGAAATTGTTCATTTGGAACACCCGGAAGCTGAAGAAATGGATCACGAAAAAAAAGAAGAGT
>JAACEU010000082.1 GCA_011682355.1 Nitrospirota bacterium
TACAAGATTACTCCCTCTGAGAGTCTGAAATTGATTTTGGAACAGAATTTTGACAATCTGTTCTCGAAAAAGAAAACTACCAGTCCTACTCTGAACAAACAACTAGCAAAAACTTATGCAAAAAAAGACAAGTTGCTCAGAGTGTTGGAGAGACCGGGAACCCCTCTTCACAATAATGGGACAGAAACAGATGCTCGAGAAATGGTGGTTAAACGAAAGGTATCCGGAGGAACGCGGAGCGAAGAAGGTCAAAAATGTAGAGATACTTTTGTGAGCCTAAAAAAGACCTGTGGAAAGTTGGGAATCACCTTTTTGAGCTATCTGGAGGACAGAGTAAATGGTATCTTTGAAATTCCAATGTTGGAACAAGTAATATTCACCCGCTCCTCGAAGTTCACTAACGGCCCATGACTGCACGTCTACCTCAACTTTATGAGAAGTTGCACTAAATGCAACAACTTAATTTCGAAATATCTTTATAAAACGCTAGAGCGACAATTTTTAAAGCTTCAGCCATAGTAGGAAATATTGGAAGAGCATTTATGACATCGTCTATTGTTTGATTAGCTTTGATCAACGCCATAGCTTCGGCAATAAGCTCTCCTCCATTTAGAGACAGAATATGTACGCCTAAGATTTTTTTTGTGTTTGGATCGATAACCATCTTGATCAACCCTTCTGTTCTGCGCAGGATAAATGCCTTTGGAACCTCAGAGAATGGAACAGTTTTGCAAGCATAAACCCCAGTTTTCTTCATTTGCTCTTCTTCTGTAAAGCCAATACTTGCAAGTTGAGGATCTGTGAAGATTGTGTATGGCACGGTATTATAATCGATGAATTTTTTCGATCCCTTTAAGGCATTTTCAGCTGCCAATGTTCCCTCATGCCCAGCCGTTGATTCTAGACGCAATGGCAGGTTTGTAACATCTCCAACAGCATAAATATGTGGCTGTGATGTTTGTAGAAACCGATTGACTACGATGGCCTGCTTTTCATCGATTTCTACCCCGACTTTATCGACTTCAATCCCCTGCGTATTTGGAGTTTTTCCTGTTGCGAGCAAAATTTCATCTACGGAAATCGTTTTTTCCTTTCCATTTCTGATACAAATCAAATGCTTCTTTCCATTGGCTTTAAAGGCTTTTCTTACTTCCGTATTTGTTTGGATGTTTATCCCTTCCTCGATCAATATTTTTGTTAGCTGATCAGTGAGTTCTTTTTCTGCTCTTGTAAAAACCGAAGATTTTCTAACTAGCATGGTCACTTTCGATCCAAATCTAGAGTATAGTTGTGAAAATTCAAGCGAAAGGGGCCCGGCACCTATGACAATCAGTTCTTTTGGCTGCTGTGTAATTTTTAATGCTTCAACGTGAGTTAGGAATCCCACATCATGGATGCCCTCGATAGGTGGGATGGTTGCGGTTGATCCGCAAGCAATGATAAACTTTTCAGCAACAATTCTCTTTCCATTTACCCCTATTTCATTAGATCCATTGAATTTTGCCATGCCTTCGATAAGTGTTACATGCTCTAAATTATTCAGCACTTTCGAGTATTTTTCTTCCCTTAACTCTTCAACAAGAGCAAGCTCATTTTCTATCACTCTCTGAAAATCGAAATGCTTGATTTCAAGATCAATTCCTGGAATACTATTGTGGTGTGCTAGATGCAAAACTTCAGCCGCATGAATAAGGTTTTTTGAAGGAACGCAACCGACATTAACGCAAGTTCCTCCAATTGGGAGACCTGTGTTTATCATGACGGTTTTTGCTTTTGATTCGTTCGCTCGAATAGCCGCAGCAAAAGCTCCAGCACCACCTCCTATGATACATAGATCAAATTTCATTCCATCTTCTCCTATTTTCTAAATGGGAACCAATATGGGAATGTGATCAATCCAAGGGAAATGATTGTGACTATCCAAAGAATGATCTTTGATCTTCGGCTACCGCTTACTAATTTGCACGTTCCATTTTCACAAGTGATTTTTCTTTTCCTATAAGTGAAAAAAAACGCAAGAGCTAGAAAGAGGATCGTTAGAACAATAAAAAAAGGACGAAAAGAAGCAAAAATACTCGCTGCTCCGAAGCCTATGCCTAGCGCCGCTAAGACAAAAGGTTCAATACAACAAATAGCAGCTATAATTGAAGAGAGAAATCCTCCTGTTGTCATCCACCCTTGCTTTTTCATGTTCCCCTCATCAAATTGTGCCCTCAATCTGGGATTTTCAATCATTTTTTGTACAATAACTTTTTGCTCCGCATTGTTCAAGTCAATATGGAAAAGAAGTAGGCACATTTGGAATGTCAATTTAGAGTATGGATCATCTGACACGTATTCTCGACGATCTGCGCCGCATCGTACAAACATTGACTCAGCGTGGGATTTGCATCGAGTTCATGAAAGAACATCTGGGTTTTACTGGCGAAGATTCGCCAATAGCCAACCCATGCTTTCTGGGATGGGAGGCTTTGTTGAATTTTAACACGCCTCAATTGGCGAGCTGACTTCGTTCACTATTTCTTAGTTCAATTTGGGGGCTCTGCATGAGGCAGAAATGCCCCCCTGGGTAAAACCACCCAAACTCATGTAGCACAAATATTTTCATTGCGAATACACGTACTTTTTTCAAAATCAGATTGGTAGGGGTTAACGTCTTTAAGATTTTCAAACGTAGCAGTAAGCACTTGCTGCATCCATGTTTGAATTCCTTCGTTTAACCGATAATATACCCATTGACTCCTGCGCTCATCCAAAACAAGTCCAGAAATACGTAGGAGAGATAAATGACGTGATATTTTTGGTTGATTGCTTCCAATTATGAGACTGAATTCACAGACACAGAGTTCTTTTTTCTTTTGCAATAATAAAAGGCATCGCAAACGGGTTTCATCCGACAATAAATTAAAAAACTCTTGGGGAGATATCATAACTTTGCCTTCGATTTAACAGCTTTAATTTTTGCAGAAATAACATAGTCTTCTGCACCTGCACTAGGAACCCAGTCTTTAATAAACATGCGACTGTTTTTCTGGGGCTCAATCACTATATCTATAAATCCAGCTTTAGAAAGCATTTGTTTTATATCATTAATAGGAATTGCACCAGATATACAATTACAGTAAAGCTCTTTATTGTTAATCATTTCCTTTGTTAAAGGTTTGTTTGCTACAACATCAGAAATTGCAATCCTACCACCCGCTTTTAATACTCTAAAAGCCTCGTTGAAAACCTGAGCCTTATCAGTTGACAGGTTTACCACGCAATTAGAAATAATGACATCCACTGAATTATTTGGAAGAGGCAGATGTTCAATTTCCCCCAAAAGAAATTCAACGTTGCGATAATCTTCTTTTGCGGCATTAGACCTTGCTATACTTAACATTTCTGGCGTCATATCCACACCGTACACTTTCCCTGTGGGGCCAACTTTACGAGCGGCTAAAAAGGCATCAAAACCACCACCAGCGCCTAAATCCAGAACAACTTCTCCTGTTTTCAAATCTGCAATTGCCTGTGGATTGCCACATCCCAAGCCCATATTAGATCCTTCTGGAGCGCTATCTAATTCTTCTTTGCTATAGCCGAGTTCTTGTGAATAACTAGGATCCGGTTTGGCAGAAACACCACAGCAACTACGCCCGTTTCCACAGCTTTCTTTTTGTTGATTAGCCTCAGCAACCCCTCCATAGGCATCCCTCACTTCATTTTTGACATCCTCCATGCTCTTTGTTTCTTGTTCACTTTTCACTGCCACGTATTGTACATGCTCAATTTTAGGTGGTTGATGATAATCTATCATAGGTTCTCCTTGATTGTTTATGGATATTCGTATATTCATATACGAGAACAAAAAATATTCTGTCAACGTTTATTAATTGAGACGAGGGAGAGAACGAATTTCATTTCTCATTTTTTTCCCTAGTATTTCTATATGAACTATGAGAGCGTTGCATAAGTCGCTTGTGTTGGAAAAAATGATGATTTTTGTGCAGTTTTGATCATCATTTCGAGACATACTCGAATAGAGTAGGGGAGAAATGAAGAGAAAAAAATGCTCA
>JAACEU010000083.1 GCA_011682355.1 Nitrospirota bacterium
ATCTTATTTTTATGAATTAAAATCTCGGGAACATTTTCTTCCATCATACCCTTCTCAATTTTTCTAGCAGTTCGTCCTCTCGAAGCCTTTTCCTTCGCCATTTCAATCTTAATTTCCGGAATAATATATCGAATAATTTCTCCCAATGACAATTCGAATAATAATAATAATGAAATCAAAAATGTCGCAGTAAATATAATTGTAGCCGCAATTCTTCCAACTCCGGCAACTTCCAACAACAAAAAGTTCGTAACAAACCCAACATATCCACCATATTCCCCCAAAGCGGCATAATCATGAATTTTATCAACCGGTACAGACAAATGAAAAACGCTCAAAATTGAAACTATAAATAAAGTCAGTCCCAAAATCTTCGCGGCTCCAAAATGAATCTTCTTCGACACAAACAACATCGCAGAAATAAGAATAAATACTCCGGGAATTACATAAATTCCCCACCCAAATATAGGCTTAAGCAAGCTAACAAGTCCATCTCCTATCACCCCAAACGCTCCCTGCAAACTCAAAATAGTCAAAATCCCCACAGCCAAATAAATAACCGCCCAAATCTCTCTGGCAACAGTAGGTTTCACCTTCAAACTCACTTTTTTTCTTCGAATCGCCCTTCGCGGAGTTCGCCTTGTTGTAGTCCTGCGTCTTGCTGTTCGTCTTCGTGGAGCCATAATATAAGAATTTACATGTGAAATGATTATACAAAAATACTCTTTTTTTGGCTAGGGATAATGTATAGAATAGACTCAACCAATTATTTATGATCAAAACACGTTTTGCACCATCACCGACCGGATATTTACACGTAGGAGGATTGCGAACAGCACTCTACTGCTATCTTTTTGCACGAAAAAATAAAGGTAAATATATTCTTAGAATCGAAGACACCGATCAAGAGCGATATGTAGAAGGTGCGGAAGAAAATTTGATAAAAACCTTAGAATGGGTTGGTCTTCACCACGATGAAGGCCCTTTCAGACAATCGGAAAGAACCGAAATTTACAAAGAACATGCACAAAAACTAATAGATTCAGGGCACGCTTACAGATGTTTCTGCTCAAAAGAAAGGCTCGATGAAATGAGAAAAGTCCAAATGGAACGCAAACAGGCAACAATGTACGACAGAAAATGCGTGGACCTTCCGGAATCCGAAGTTAAAGCCAAAATGGAGGCAGGCGAATCCTTCGTCATTCGCCAAAAAATGCCATATGAATTAATAAAATTCAAAGATTTGGTACGAGGAAACGTCCAATTCGACGGGAAAACAGTGGATGATAGCGTTTTGATGAAATCTGACGGATTCCCAACATATCACCTCGCAAATGTAGTCGATGACCACTTGATGGAAATCACACATGTAATTAGAGGCGAAGAATGGCTTCCTTCCACGCCAAAACACATAGCTCTCTACAACGCATTTGGATGGGAAATCCCGGAATTTGCCCACCTCCCCCTACTCCTAAACCCGGACAAAACCAAATTATCAAAACGACAAGGAGATGTTGCTGTCGAAGATTACATAAAAAAAGGCTACAGCAAAGAAGCCATCACAAATTTCGTAGCATTCCTCGGTTGGAATCCGGGAGGCGGCGAAGAAAAAGAGATTTTCACATTAAAAGAACTGGAAGAAGCGTTTTCCCTGGAAAAAGTCCACAAAGCCGGCGCAGTTTTCAATATTGAAAAACTGGATTGGTTCAACTGGAGATGGGAAAAAGAAAAATTCCAACAAGAAACAGAAAATATGACCCCGGAACAAAAAGCAGAAAAATTACTGGAAAAATGTGAACAATATTTGCAAGATGACCAGAAAAAAGATAAAGAAAAATTACTAAAAGCGGTCCTCACAGTCGAAGAAAAAATTCTAAAAGACCCAAAGGATACGGCCGCCAACATCGATTTCTATTTCAATCTACCTAATTATGACAAAGAATTGTTGACTCACGAGAAAATGAAGGTAGACTTTAACCAAGCACTTTTATCGCTTGAGAAAGTACAAGAAGACTTGCAAAAACTCGAAGATTGGACGGAAGAATCACTGAAACAAACACTACTCGAAACCGTTCAAACACTCGGGGTAAAAAACGGACAAGTCCTCTGGCCGCTACGATCAGCGCTCACAGGAGTTCAATTCTCACCGGGAGTTTTCGAGTCCGCTTGGATACTGGGAAAAGAAGAAACACTTAAACGAATAGAAACAGCAATTAACAAACTAAAATGAATTATCCGGAAATCAAAAATGCGATGAAACACCTCAAGAAAACATGCAAATGCCTCAATTGCGAAGGTAAATTTGAATATGAAGACATAAACGTTATTGCCACCACAAACTCTGAAGGACTTTTTGAAACAAGATGTAAAGCTTGTGGAAGTTCAACAATTGTTACAGTCCTCCTGGAACCAAATATGGAAATTAAAAAAGAAAAGCTTAAAGAAACAACTCCATACAGAATTCATGGAAGAATTTCTGAAAACGAAGTCCTGGATATGAAAAACTTCCTAAACAAATTTGATGGGGATTTTAAAAAAATCTTTACCAACACAAAATGAAAAAACCAATCACATTCCTACTCTTTGGAGCTTTCATCCTAAGCACTTCTGCGTGCGCACTTACAGATAAAACACATGAAATAGGAGAAGATATCGTAAAATCCTATGAAAATGTTTCAGAAGAAGCCGGAGAAATATACGGAGATCTTAAAGAAAAAAAGGAAAGCGCAGAAGAAACCATCGATGATCTCAAAAATGCCGCAGAAGAATTAGGAGAAGCCGCTGACGCAATCAAAGAGATCAGCCGGTAGCGAAAGCGAACGGCCTGCGAGCTAAGGCGAGCATAGTGCGAGCGGACGCGAGCTCATTATCCCAATCAACATGCTTAAGTGTCAATTCCACACCCACTCCGGACAAGATCCTAGAGACAAGATCTCTTATTCAGAAAGAGAGTTGATTTCTCGTGCGTCCAAATTAAATTATGATGTTTTGGCAATCACCTGCCACAACAAGATCGTTTTCAACAAAAACCTCAGAAAATTTGCTGAAAAAAAAGGAATTTTATTAATACCCGGAATAGAATTATCTATCAAAAAAACTCACAATCTAATTCTAAATCCAACTAATGAAATACTGAAGATCAAAACCTTCGAAGATCTTCGCAAATACAAAAAACATCATCCCGAATGTCTCATAATCGCACCACATCCGTTCTTCCCAACCGGTAAATCCTTGAAAAAAAATCTAATCGACAATATCGACATCTACGACGCAATCGAATATTCATATTGCTACACAAAGTCAAAAAACTACAACGACGAAGCAGTCGCACTCGCAAAAAGATGGAAAAAACCAATCGTGGCATCCTCCGATTGCCACATTCTCAAATATCTCGACCTCAGTTACGCTGAAGTAAAAGCCAAAAAATCCATCTCGTCAATCTTCAAAGCAATCAAACAAAACCGAATCAAAAACCACACAAAACCAATCTCCTATTTCACCATCTTCAAAATCCTTTTCAAAATGATATTCCAAATGTAGAAAATTTGTTATCATGTACGCATGCATTCCTTCATTCGCAAAATTCGAAATCAAGCTAAGAAAAACCCAAAGCACATTGTATTTCCCGAAGGAGCAGAAGAACGGGTTTTACATGCGACAGAAATCATTACAAAAGATAAAATTGCAAAAATCACTCTCCTCGGAAACCCAAAAACCATCAAGGATAAAGCCAAAAAACTCAAACTCAAGATAGATTGGAAAAAAGTCCACATCGAAAACTACAAAACTTCAAAACTCAAAGAATCTTTCGCAAAAGAATTGGTTAAATTACGAAAATCTCACAAACTCACACTCCCCCAAGCTCGTGAACTACTCAAAGACATGAACTATTTCGGCACAATGATGGTCCAAATGGATTTAGCCGATGGAATGGTAACGGGAACTACAAATTCAACAGCCGACTCCATAAGACCGGCACTCCAAATTATAAAAACAGAAGAAAAATTTCACAAAGTTTCCGGAGTTTTCTTCATGGTCTTAGAAAAAAGACTGCTTCTAT
>JAACEU010000084.1 GCA_011682355.1 Nitrospirota bacterium
CATTTCCTATCTACCGTCCCTCAGTTTATCCCGCCGTTCGGTATCTTTTTTGGTGGGTGCTCCATTTGGCAGCAAACCGACATCAGGAGGATAGCGTGTATCAATATAGACGGATGAGAGGAGCAATATTTCGTCTTCTGTCAATGGCACAAGAATCTTTGCCTTAGCAAGGCGACTCGCCAGCGCATTTATGTCATGCGTCCTTGGTGGAATTTCGCCGGCGCCTTCCAATACCCCTTTCAAGATTTTTTCGACAAATTGCTGAGGATGAAAACAAACTGCACCACGAAACTGTGACGATTCATTCCTCAAAAATTAAATCAGGCGATAATCCTCTTTTGCAAATTTCGCCCACTTTGGATCAACAATCACAGGCATGTCATGCTCGTTGATATAAAACCTCGCCTTCTTTAGAAATCGTTTTCAAAAACGCGCTCCCCGACTGGCGGAGTGCTTCAAACTCATCCGGTGTGTAAACCAGCACATCCACAGGCATATCCGTAGACAGTATTTTGCGCACATCAATTCGCCGCTGTATCGGACGTTTTTTTGTTTTTTTAATGATCAACAAATCCAAATCACTGTCCGGATGCACATCACCTCTGGCCATAGAGCCAAAAATCATGATCATTTCCGGTTTATAGGAGGTTTTAATTTTATCAACTAAACTGTTGATTGTTTCATTCATGTCCAATGATAGTTTATCCTGTTTCTCTTGATAAAATCAATTTCTCATGCGGTAAATTTTTTCCCTTAATTTATAATACTCATATTCCACACCAAAAACAATATCTTTTGTCGGCCGGCCCCATAGTCTTCTTTTCCAGTCTCCCGACTGCGATCTCCGGCCTCCCTTTTCCCCTGTAATAACCACCATCTATACTCAACCATAAACCATTAACCATTTTTAACCATCAACCATTTAACCCCATTCTTCACATTCTTCCACACCAACTCCTTACCATGAGCTCTGCCGAATGGCTTCACCCACGGCCCTATCGAATGATTCCACCGCTGCGGATGAAAGGTGAACATCGCGGGCTGTGAGAACTCGCCCTTATCAATCGCCCGAATGATCTCAAAGGTGGAATGAAAACGAGGAAACCCCGTCCCGGCTTCAATTGTCCTTTCTCCTGCTCCTCCGGTCTCCGGTCTCCCGACTCCCTTCTCATCCTTCCTCCCCTTAATCCCAATGATAGGCATATCTTCCCGGCAATTTTAGCGAGAACCAAACATCAATAAATGTTTCATCCTTTAGAATAATCCTCATTTCATTTATTTCAGAAATCTCAATCTCATCTATAATATCAGAAAAATCAATTTCTATATCTTGCTTTATTCTTTCTAATATTGCCATATTTTAACATTAAATCTTATGAAATTCAGTATCTGATACGAATGTCATCAGAATTTTAACTCTTGTAGTAATTTTTCTATCTTCTCTTTTTCATATTCCAGCCTATCTAATCGCTTATAATCATCAAGAGTTTGTGATTCTTCTATTTTCCCCTGTCTGTACAAATTTTCAAATTCACTAATAGTAGAAACACCATATTTACCGGCAATTTCCAAAATACCGATCCTTATTTTTTTTATTTTTGTTTCTAAAAAAAGTCGGCTGCTTTCTTGCAAAAACAGATCATACGGCAACTCTATATCTTTAGCAATATTTTTAATGATTTTTTGTGTATTTGTATACATTTGTTATGCTCCAAGTTTGATAGCCTATCGCTTCCTCTATGAACATCTTTTCAAATCTTATAAGAGAAGGAAAAAAACGATACTGTTTCGCCATAAAATATAAAGAAAACTGAACGATTACGCCGTATGGATGTCGTCTCACCAGTTCTATCCCAAAACTTGAAATTCTGATAAGCTGATATGTGTCTTTCCCGCCCATTCTCGGAGGGAATCCCTTTCAAAGTACATTGTTGGATGCTGATCAGAACGTTTCCTAAAAGCACAGTATGAGCACATAGCGCCACGGCCACAAGATAAGTGCACGGAACAAACGCCTTTTATAAGATCGTTATTGGTTTTCCAAATTCGTTACCCACTCGAAACATTACGGAACCTTCATTGCGAAGTTGAAGTAATATTATTTTCGATCAGCCTCTCACGAACAATAAACAGAAAATCACTGATTCCATTTTCAGGTTCGTCTGCGATATAACTTTCTACAACATGGCCTTGCGCGCCATCATGGCAATGTTTTGGAAATGTTTTTATATTACGCCACTTTTTATGTGGTGCATTGTCATGCCTGTAGATACCATTCCGAATACCGCGCTGTTCCCAATGGAATGAATATTCACCCGCTATCGAGGTCCATATATCTACAAAAGTTTTATCAACCAGTTTTAAGCGTAATTTCCTCGCCCGGCCCGAAAAACTAAAAATGACAAAACTCTCATTAATGATATCACCAAATTCCTCCAGAGCAATCTTCTCAAGTTTCTTGTAACGCTCGAATATCACTCTCTAGATCCTTTATCTCCGCTTCGATATTTTTTAATTCAATGAAATCTTCCCAACTTGGGTGTTCTGGTATCGTACCGCGTTCAATTTTTTCTTTTAGCTCAAGAACAGTTTTTACATTATACCTGTCCATAATTTCGAGTTTTTCAAGCTGAAACTCTCGTTTCTTTTCCTTTATGGCGAGAGAAGAACCGATTTTGATAAAATCTGTCGTCGACAAGGAAAATTTTTTTGAAAGCCCTTCAATTGTTTTCATATCTTCCATTTATTTTCTCCCATAGTAAATAAACTCTGCTATCATCAAAATATAGAGCAAGAAGCTTTAAATGTCAACACAAATACATCGCATTAATAAATAATGACCTCTATTCTTACATATAATATCTCACTTATAGCGCCAATAGTATTACTTCCCATATTCGACCTGTGCTCCACACCTCATGATCTTCTCAGTCTTTATCCTCTTTGTCTTTCCATCAATCTTGAATAATTCACCTGTTACACGGTAAAATAGACAGAAAACTAAAAAGCGCTACTCCATTCTCTTAAAAAAATGAAACGGCAATGACGATAAAAACCCGGCGCCGCGCCGATTTCTACAACACATT
The DNA here is from genome assembly GCA_011682355.1 of Nitrospirota bacterium. Classification (GTDB taxonomy): domain Bacteria; phylum Patescibacteriota; class Gracilibacteria; order UBA1369; family LOWO2-01-FULL-3; genus JAACEU01. The sequence continues at coordinate 3,087 of JAACEU010000084.1, forward strand.
CTCCCCACGGATTCTCGTCTACAGCCTCCGCCCTTCCTTTTCCTTACTTCCTCTTTCTCCTCCGGCCTCCCATCTCCGGTTTCCGATCGGCCTTTCCCGTTCTCCGTTCTTCCTTCTCCGCTTCCATTCTCTATTCAAAAGTTATGACTTTCACATCGCGCAACATTGATTAACCATCAACCATCAACCATCAACCGTTTCAATTCACCTTTTTAAATAAACCTCCCTCAAAGTAAAGACCAATGCGCCAAAATGTATTTTTTTTTATTTGCCCTGATACATGACCGGCATTTTTACGATTAGAATAAAATATAGCAGCATCTAATCTCCAATGTGCTGAATAATAATAGCGCATGGAAGCGCTGACCAGAGTTTGCTTCTCAACAACTCCTGTGGGAAACGGTTCCGAATATCCTTCTTTGACTGTATGTGCCATCCAGGGTTCATCCCAGGGAGTAAAAAGACTTCCTTCTCCTTTTCCGGTTTGGCTAAATTTTAGCTCAAGCCATAAAATATTCCCAAACCACTTTGAAAGACCTAATTGCCAGTAATCAAAATCATTACCCAAAGGATAGCCTAACGGTATGCCGCGATGGGTAAAGAGCTCGGGCGGATGAGGCGTTTTATAAGTTCGATTGGCCACGCGAACATACTCGGCATTCACTGTCATTCCCTTCATGCCCGCAGGATCAGCCCACTTCATTCCAGCCAGCCAGGCAATTTCATTCGGCTCCAAATCACCGGAAGCGGTTTTTTCGATTTGAATGTCATTGATGAGCAAGGAGGAATAAAATTGCAAATTCTTCTTTGCATAGAGCAGCAAATCCATGGTTGGCAAAACATTACTGTCGCTTGCACCGTTTTTTGTTGCACCATGATAAAAGATAAGTGGGTTTAAATAGACAATATCAAAAGATGCATTTTCTCCGCCATACACGA
>JAACEU010000085.1 GCA_011682355.1 Nitrospirota bacterium
TTCTACGTTGTTAATAGAGTCAACCATAAAGATAGCAAACTCTTTAAGAAGGGTGAGGGTCTTATCACCTACACCGAAATAATGGGAAAGTGTAGGGCGACTAAGGCTCAGGTAGAAAAATTCATGAAATGGGCTGAAAAAGAAGAGATGATAGCTTCCACTCGGACGACTAGGGGGAGAATCCGTTTTATCGTAAACTATGCCAGATTTCAAGACTTGTCTTTTTACAAAGAAGACTTAAAGAAGACTACAGAGAAGACTAGCGGAAGAGTTGCGGAAGAGTTGGAGAAGGTGCCGATAGACAAGAATGTAAAGAATGAAAGAATGAAAGAAGAAAAGTATATGTCCGAAAAAGAGTTTGAAGAATTTTGGAAAAGATACCCTCGAAAAGAAAACAAGAAAAAAGCACGGGAGAAGTTTTTAAAATTACCTCTAAAAGATTTTTCTAAAATAAAAGAAGGTCTTTCCCGGGCGCTCGCGTCCCGGCAGTGGAAAATCGACGGGATTATCCCGCACCCAACTACGTGGATAAATGGGGAGCGCTGGAACGACGAGGCCGAAGAAGCTCCAGAGGAACAAAAAGGAATTTGTTTTTAATTAAATTACTATGAAAAAGTTGACTCGATTTCAGTTGAGAATCATCAGGGGAAAAACGTGCCCATACTGTAAGGGGAAAACAGAGCTTATCGATTCAGTAAAAGTATATGGCAGAAGTTATGGAATGATGTACATGTGCTGGGGTTGCAAGGCTTATGTCGGAACCCACAAGGGGACTAAAAATGCTTTGGGAAGATTGGCGAACAAGGAACTTAGAAAATGGAAAAACAGAGCACATGCAGAGTTTGACAAGTTGTGGGAAGGTAAAATGGGGAAAAGAAGTAAGGCTTACAGGTGGTTGTCTAATAAGCTTAAAATTCCTCATATCTACACTCACATAGGAATGTTCGGGGTGAAAACTTGCAAGAGGGTTGTTATAGAAGTCAAAAAGAAGCTAAACACGTTTCACATAGACTGCTCTTGTGGTGATCAAAGAAAGTTAATTTATTCAAGGCCAGAGGGTTTTCACTACGCTTGTAATTGCGGAAGCTCCATGTGGGTTCCTAATCAAATTATTTAAACCAAATTACTATGTACATACTAGAATTCAAGAAGATGCCAAATGAGGATTGCGCTCGGAAGCCGATTCTATTGTCCGAGGAAGGCGCAAAGTCTGTAGCTTTACAGCTAAAAGACAAGAACAAGCACATTGAAAGATTGGATGAAAACGGTGATTTCGTTGAACTGATAGATAAGTACCGGATCAGTGGAATTAAAAAAGCCGGAATAAACAGTACGATAGGGGAAGGATTTGCCAAGTTCATGGTGTGCGAATACGGAGGCAGGCATAAGCATTTGGAAAAAAAAGGTTTTGAGACTTGTAATTGCAAGGATGAATTTCAGGGTGTTCCGCATTTTGTATTTTGGAAACATTTGGAGAAAAAATATCCACACGTTCAATACAGTACCGATATAACCCCAAGCATGAGAGTGATTATGCGAAGATATTTCGATGACTTGAAAAAGTAGGGAGATTTACAAAAATACGAGTTGACTTCTAGGAGGCCAACTCGTACAATGGCTACGTTATATAACCATACGCATTATGACAGAGACAGAAAATAAAACAACTTTAAAAGAAGAAAAGGTAACTCCGAAAGAAGACATTAAGGTAATTGGATGTAGAGTTTTAGTTGAAAAAGAAAGAATCGATGTTGGAGGATTTAAGCTTAGTCCCGCAATGGAGGAAGATGGCCAAAAAAACATTGGAAAGATCGTAGAAGTCGGACAAATCGGCTGGAGATACAAGAGGCTGGGGGTCAAAAAGGGAGTGACAATTGCTTTTAAAAAATTCTTTGTAATAAATCATACTCAAGACAATCCTCGCGTTTTTGTTGAATGCGAGAACATTCTTGCTATATCCTAACTCAAGATTATGAAAATTATCAAAAAAGAAATCCATGGCAAAGAAGCCAGGGCGAGAATGCTGGAAGGTATCAATCAAATGGCTGACGTTGTTGGTTCTACGCTGGGCGCAAAAGGTCGTAACGTAATAGTGGATAAAGAGTACGGAGCGCCACTTGTTGTCAATGATGGCTTGACGATTATCAGAGAAATATTCGACACGGATCAGGTGAAAAACAACGCAATGCAGTTGATCAAAGACGCGGCTGTTCGAACAAACGACAACGCCGGAGACGGTACTACTGGAGCGACTATGCTTGCGAGAGAGATTGTTAAATTAGGATGGGACGCTATTGAAAAAGGAGCTAATCCGGTATTCTTGAGAAACGAATTGGTTGACGCTACTGAAAAAATCATCACGGAACTCAAGGAGCAATCCAAAGACGTCACCGATGTTGAGCAAAAGAAACAAGTCGCATCGATCTCTGTACAGGACACAGAAATTGGAGGGAAAATAGGGGAATTGATACACAAAGTCGGAGCCAATGGCGCTGTTACCTTGAAGAGTTCTATCAAAAAAGGAGTTTTCGTAGAAAGTGATGGGGGTATGAAGCTTGAAGGGCAAATGATGTTTGCAACAGTAACGCAACAGGAAAAAGAAGCTCACAAGAAAACAATGGAAAACGTCAAGGTTTTAGTTTTAAAAGATTGCCCGGAAGATCACGAGTTTGAGACAAAGTGGATTCCGTTCATAAAAAAGCTGTCAGAAGGGTATCAAGCGGAGGATGGAAGCATGGTGGTGACGAAAGTTAATGTTCCTACATTGCTGGTTATAGCCGAGAAAGTGCCTCAGAGAGTTCTTGCAGGAGTGAGCCAAAACAGAGCGTGGCTTAAATTTGCATGGTTCAGACCGTCCACAGCGGGGAAGGACATGGAAGAAATCTACAAAGATTTGCAATCAATGATTGGAGGAAAAGTGGTTGAAGAAAAAGAAGGAGACTACCTGAACAAGACCGAGGTAGACGATTTGGGGGATGTTGAAATGGCTGTTGTTGGTAGATATGAGTTGATAGTTACGGTGGCCGAGGAAAACCTAAAAGCCAATGAGTATCTCGATCGTTGTAATGAGGTTAAAAAACAACAAGACGCCGCTGAAGACGATGTTGAGAAAGAACAAATCAAAGATAGATTTGCTAATCTTACAGGAGGTATTGCTTCGATAAAAATAGCCGGATCAACACCACAAGAAACCGTTGATCTAAAACTCAGAATAGAAGACTCTGTGAACGCTACAAAATCAGCAGTTGAAGACGGCATAGTGTCCGGTGGAGGAATTGCTCTCCTGAATGCTTCCAAAGTCCTTGAAGGCAAAACAGAGGGGGAGAAGGTCTTAAAGCGAGCCTGCGAAGCTACTTCAAGACAAATACTGTACAATGCCGGGTTCGAAGATCCCAAAGAGCTTGATAAAATTATCAGAGATTTCAATACTCACGACGGAGTTGGTATGAATGTGATTGAAGGCACTCAGGTTGACATGGTTGAAAAAGGGATAATAGACCCTCTCAAAGTAATAAAAGAGAGCCTAGTGAACGCTGTGAGTGTAGGAGGGTTACTTTTGACAAGTGAGTACTCGATTACTAACGCAACTGACGAAATGGATGCTGTAAGGAAGTTTTTTATCCCGCCAAAAGAATGACTGAAGCAATTAGTAAATGTTTAAAAAATAAGCAATGATCAAGAAAACCAAAACCGGATTGAAGTGTGAAGTCTGTGGAAATACCGAAGAGTTTACCAAAGCAATCCCAACAACAAAGAGCGGAAAGCCGTCCAAGAAGATTGTAAACATGAAGTGCGTTGGCTGTGGGGAAGTGACTGAGCGCAAAAAGCTATTCCCTAAAAAGAAGAAAAAGCAAAAAGATGTTAACATGTGGTTATGACAAAAGGAAAATTATACTGGTCGATAGACAGTTTTGGACGACCATTCTCAAAGATATGGGATGATGACTGGGTGGATAAAATGCGTCTTGA
>JAACEU010000086.1 GCA_011682355.1 Nitrospirota bacterium
GGAAGAGGAAATCTCAAAAATCCTATCCGAACACAAATTTTCAGAAGCGGATTTCCCACAGTACGAAGGCAAAATGAGCACTTACCTCACAGAACAAAACGAAAAAATCAAAGATAATCAAAAAGTCATCGAGGAAACTGAAAAAGAACTCACGAAATTAGCAAAAAGTCTGGACGACCTAAAAATTGTCCACGATTACTTCCAATGGCAAAAAGAAAAACTCGAAACCGGAAGAAACTTCGGAGAAACCGACCACACATTCGTAATTCAAGGATGGATTGCAGATGCAAACATACCAAAACTGGAAGAAAGACTCGAAAAAGAAACAAAAGAATTCGAAATCACAAAAATCGAAGCTGAAGAAGGAGAACATCCACCAGTTGTTATAAAAAATTCCTCATTTTTATCCCCATTCGAAGCGGTCACAAAAGTATATGGACTGCCAAGATACGATGAGCTCGACCCGACACCGTTTTTGGCAATATTCTTCATAATATTTTTTGCGCTATGTCTGACAGATGCGGGCTATGGGATCGTAATGTTTATAATAATGGCCCTGGCACTTAAAAAATTAAAACTACCTGAAGGCATAAGAAAAATGGCACGCCTACTTATGTATGCGGGACTGGTAACCTTCGTAATCGGAACAATATTTGGAGGATGGTTCGGCCTAACACCGGATCAAGTACCATCCGCACTTACATACACCGCGGATAACGGTGAAAAACTGTTCATATTCCAAAAAGTAAATGCAATAAGCAGCCCAATCCTCGTACTGATATTATCACTGGCTCTCGGATTTATTCAGATACTCCTCGGAGTTGCAATGAAACTGGTACACAATTTCAGAAACAACAACAAAAAAGATGCGATTCTGGACACGGGAACATGGTTGTTCATGCTTACTGGAATAGGATTCTTCATCCTTGCATCGGCAATTCCAAGCTTAAACGGTCTCGCAACAATCGGAAAATGGTGGATAATAATAGCTACGATTGGATTGGTATTTACACAAGGACGAGAAAAATCAAGCATTATAGGAAAAGCAGTATCCGGCATACTCAGTCTATATGGATTGGTTGGATATATGGGTGATATCCTTTCATATTCACGTCTCCTCGCCCTCGGCCTTGCCACAACAATAATCGGTCTGGCCGTTAATACCGTAGCGGCCCTTGTAGGAGGTATCCCTTATCTCGGATGGCTATTTATGGCAATAGTATTCATAGGAGGACATATATTCAATATGCTTATCAACTCGCTTGGATCTTTTATCCACTCAGGACGTCTACAATTCGTAGAGTTCTTTACAAAATTCATGGAAGGTGGAGGACAGGCTTTCAAGCCATTTAGCAAAAAAACAAAGTACGTTTATATAAAAAAATAATTTAACCAAACATTATTATGGAAGAAATCGTATCAACAGGATGGGGTCTCGGACTAGCACTGGCAGGAGCCGGGATAGCAGTGGGACTCGGAGGAATTGGTTCCTCAATAGGTGTCGGCCTTGCCGGTCAAGCCGGTGCGGGAGTCTCAACTGAACAACCGGAAAAATTCGGTAAAGTTCTGATTCTAGAAGCTCTACCGGGAACACAAGGTATCTATGGATTCTTGATTGGATTCTTGATCCTTCTTTTTACAGGAGTTCTAACAGGAGAACCAAAAGACATCTCTACCGCACAAGGACTACAACTAATGTTCGCATGTGTACCATGTGGACTTGCTTGTCTTTTCTCAGGTATTCACCAAGGAAAAGTATCAGCGGCCGGTATGGGAATGATTGCCAAAGACGATTCTCAAATGGGTAAAGCTATGGTCCTATCAGCGATGGTAGAAACATATGCGGTACTTGGATTCCTAGTTAGCGCCCTACTCGTATTCTTTATCAAACTGTAATATGGCTTTATCAGACATTTTAGAAAAAATTAAAAAAGAAGCCACAGCTAAAGTTGCTGAGCTGGAAAAAGAATATAAAGCAAAGATCGAAGTTCTGGAAAAAGAGAATAAAGAAAAGCAAAAAGATATCGATGAAGAAATGCACAGAAAAGTTGAAGAAAACAACAAAAAGATCATTGCCAAAGCTGAAAATCTAGCTGAAATCGAGCGAAAAAACGAACTGCTCCATGCCAAAAGGCAAGTAATTGAAGAAACTCTGGAAGATTCTATAAAAGAACTTTCAAAACTCGACAATTACGAAGAAGTCGTAACAACAATGCTCGAAAAGGCCGAACTAAAAGCCGACAACACGGTGGTTGTCCCCGCAAAAGGCAAAGAAGAAGCAACAAAAGCTGCAATTCAAAAGTCTGGAAAGAATTATTTCCTTTCAGAAAAAAGTGCAAACATTGCCGGAGGTTTCATTCTTAAAACCGACACCATTGAAATCGACAACTCTTTTGCAACTATCATAAAAGAACAACTGCGCGAAGATTTGGAAATCAAACTACATAAACTCTTATTTTAATGACCAACAAACATGACTTTGCATATAGTGTAGGCCTTGTCAGGACTCTGGAATCTCTACTTCTAAACGACAACGAAGTAGAAAGAATGACCCTTGCCGCATCAGGCAAGGAAGCGTTCAAGGTTCTAAACGAGTTCGATTATTCAGACAACAAAGCCGGAATCGAAGATCCCAGCGAATTTCAAAAAGTAATCACAGAAGGATTACTCGAAATCAAAGAAATGCTAACAAAATCAACACCGAACAATAGAGTTTTGAATATTTTGCTTCACCAATACGACTTCCACAACATAAAAACGCTCATCAAGGCCAAATTAAGCGACAAAACATATGAAGACGTTGAAAACCTAGTGAACGGAATGGGCGCGATCCCACTGGAAGCACTCAAAAATTTCATTTTCGAAGGGATACTAAATCCTTGGGGAATAGACGAACACACAGAACTCTACATCAAGAAAAAGATCATAAAAGTTCAAGAACTATTCGAGAAGGAAGACAAAAATCCCCAAGTAATTGATCTCTATTTAGATCAAAAACTAATGAAAATCGTTTACGGAATTGCTCAGGATTCACAAAGCCAATTCCTGGTCAATTACGTGAAGAAATTAATCGACGTCAGCAACATTCGCCTATTCTTCCGAATGAAAACACAAGAAAAAGAGAGCAATCTATACGAAATAGCATTCATTTGGAACGGAAAAATTCCATACGCAAAATTGCAGGAAGCCTACAAACACAACTTAGCAGACTTCCCGGAAATCATGAGACCAACTGACTACGCAAAAATAGTTGATGAAGGTTACAAATACTACAAAGAAGAAAAAACATTCATTTATTTGGAAAGAGAAATAGAAAATTATCTAATCGAATACATCAGACTCGCAAAATTACGAGCATTCGGACCGGAACCGCTAATCGCCTATTTCCTGGCAAAAAAGAACAACGCTCTAATCATCAGAATGATTATGGTGAACAAACTAAGCAACATTGAACCTAAAGAAATTCAAAAAAGATTACGTAAACTTTACTAGCCGGAAGCAATATGAAATATCAAATCGCAATCGTAGGACCAAAAGACACAATTCTGGGTTTCAAAGCACTAGGCCTCAAAACCTATAACGCTCTGGACACTAAAGAAGCCGTAAAAGTCCTATTCGAACTCAAAAAAAAAGTAGTTACAGACGAAAAATCAGGTGAAACTCGTCCACTCTACGCGATAATCTTCGTTATAGAAGACCTAATGGCCAGAATAGAAGACTCAGATTACAAAAAACTTAGCCAAGACGCACTCCCAGCTATCGTCCCCGTTCCCGGAACCAAAGGCGCTACAGGTTACAGCCTAAAAAGAATCGGAAAAATGGTGGAACAAGCTGTGGGAAGTGACATCTTCGGCGACAAATAATTAATATTAACTTTTAAAATGAAAAAAATATTTTACCTAAAAACCATTATGGCACCGGCGAGTCCTCACGAAGACGAGCCATTAACC
>JAACEU010000006.1 GCA_011682355.1 Nitrospirota bacterium
TTACATATGAGGATTTTGTTGTTGGCGGCGCGATTTCATTAAATATAGATAACTCCTACATTCAGTATTTTCATTGTAAGAAATGACGAGGATCAAATGCTATTTTCCACTTTGCAAACACCTAAAGTAAAAGAGAAAATACTTGCGGTTTTATTGACGATTGTTCTCATGCTATTCGGGTATTACCTGTACAAACAGGGACGTGTAATTACTGGACCGTTCATTTTTGCTGACGAACTCGAATACTTTTCTTATGCGCGTGATTTATTTTTAGGTAAAGGGCTCTCAGATCATGTGCAATATGGAATCCTTTATCCTGCCATAGGATCGCTCTTTTTTTATTTTGGTAATGTGGAAACCGTTTATAGTTGTCTGAGAATTTTCAATATCGCAATCCTTCTTTCGAGTGCCATCCCAGCTTTCCTTTTAGTGCGAGCATGGTTGCCGAATTCGTTAATGCTTTTCTTTTTTCCTTTGCTCACGGTAATGGCTCCATTCAGTGGTTACGTCTATTTGATCTGGGCAGAACCACTATATTATACTCTTTTTCTTTGGACTGCATTTGCTCTCTTCTCTTTCTATAGAAATCCTAGGATTTTATGTGGCGTTGTTGTCGGGATTTTGCTCTCACTCTTATTTCATGCTAAACCGGGAGCAGGAATTGTTGTACAATTCGCAGCCTTCTTTTCGCTCATATCTCTAGTATTCCGTGTCCCATCGGGAATGCGCCGTCGTTTGATTCTCCCTATTTTTTTATTGGTGCTAAGTTGTTTACTATTAATGGTGCCTTGGATGATTAGAAACTATCATCTTGATGTTGGGCCAATAGGTTATGGATCTCATACACTGGAACTCGACAAAATGATTGCAGAATTTGGGCACCTCAAGTTAGCAATGGATACTTTCAGGAGCCTCTTTTTTCAATTAACTTATGTATTTATTGGAACATGGGGTTTGTTTGGCGTATTGTTTTTAATGTTGTTGAAACGCTGGCGTCTCTTACTTAAAGAAGATTTTACTCTCATTGTATTCACTCTCTTATGTATCTCAGGTTTGATATTCCTTTCAGCATTTGGGATGTCGACATTTCACGGACTATCTTATTGGATGCCGAATGGAAGATATCTTGCTGTCACATTTCCTTTATTAATTCTATTGTCGATGGGAGTGCTCGCTCGCATTCCAAATAATTCTGAGAGAAAGCGATTTGCCTTGATTTCTGTGATGCTTGTAATCATTGCGATTTTTGCTACCCCTTTGGGAATGCTCAGCCCTTCCTCCTTTGTCAATAATGCCGAATTAGCCCTTCCTGCCTGGATCATTGACGGAGGATTAACATGGCGGGGTAGGTATGTCCCAGCCATTTACGAGAGGATTATCTTTGCCACTGCTTATGGAGGTATAGGGTTAGTTCTGATTTGGGTCTCAAGATGGCGTCGTGTATTTCCCTATTTCATTGCCCCCATTTTTGCTTGTAGTTTTATTGCATCGATCTCAGAACAAAAGTTAGTCACGGTACTTGGCATAAATGCAACAGGGTTCAATAACGTTATGAGGTACGCCCTACGAAAGCAAATAGTTGAAAAGGACATTTTCTTTGATAATGAATTTAAGTCTGTCAATACGCCATTTATTCCTCGCTTTTGGACGGGTAGCGGCATGTTTAAATTCATAGACAGGAATAAAGTCGTTAGGTCTATGGAAAATAGATCGAAATCAAATTTCTTTATTTCTACGAAGAAGATACCTCTTCCTATTGCGTATAAGTCAAAAGGATACTTTGTATATAGAGTTAATCTGGAAAACTAATAGTTCAGGTCGTTATTAAACTATTTTTTTTGTAGAAAAATTATGAATTTGCCTAGTTCAGTTTCCAAGGAATTTTCTCGAACGCTCATATTTACAGCTACGTATAATGAGCTGGAAAATATCGAAGATTTGTTAAGTGACATATGGTGTGCGATGCCCAACACAGATGTTTTGGTTATCGATGATAATTCCCAGGATGGAACGGGCGGAATGCTGGACAAAATTGCTAGCAAGAATCCTTTGTTGAAAACCATTCATCGACCAGAAAAGCTAGGACTTGGCATGGCTCATCATTTTGCAATGATCTATGCAATAAAACAGGGCTACGATGCTTTAGTTACAATGGATGCAGATCATTCTCATAATCCTCAAGATATTCCGAGCTTGTTACAAAAACTATCGGATGCAGATTTCGTGATTGGTTCGCGTTACATGTCTGGTGGTTCATGCGATTATACCGGTTATCGCCGATTTGTGAGTGTCTCTGCTACCATTGGTGCGCGCATGCTACTTGGTATTCCCCTGCATGAATTTACAACATCCTTTCGTGCGTTTCGCTTGAAAGAGTTACGAAAAGTGAATTTCATCAAGCTACACAATCATGGCTATTCTTTTTTTATGGAGTCTATCTTTCGTCTCAAACAAGCAGGCCTTAGGCTTATGGAGACTCCCATTCACTTTGATGATCGTAAAGCCGGAGTCTCCAAGATTCCTCGCTTTGAAATTCTTCGTGGGATATGGAAGTTGTTTTGTCTCACTATTTCTAGACTTTTTAATCATCGAGATCCCGTTTCATTATCTTTAATTAATGAAAAATGCTCCAATTGCTCTTCTGTCTATCTCTCGGAGCAATTTCCTCAGCAATTGAAGCCCATCCCGGAAGATGATCGATCCAGCTCTTTTCGATGTTCTTCTATGGCACACACAAGCAAACCACGCATTGCTAAATGTCTTCAATGCGGTTTCTCTCAAGTACCCTATTCAGAGCATCCATCAGATCTCGAAGATCTATATATGGATGTGATCGATGAGGACTATCTCAATAATCTACATGCGAAAAAGAAAACCTTTGCTCATTGCTTCAAACGGATTCAGCGATTTCTTCCACCACCAGGGAAGCTTGTTGAAGTGGGCTCATACTGTGGTCTATTTCTGAAGGAAGCTCAATCCCATGGATGGATTGTTAATGGGATTGAACCATCACATTGGGCAGCAGAGTATGCACGATCCACATTTGGACTAAATATTATCAAGGGGACTCTTGAAAAGATCGTTTCGACACCGATGGAAGAAAATGATGTCGTGGTATGCTGGGATGTCCTTGAGCATGTGCGAAATCCGAAAGAGTTTCTCAGTCTTATGTCTAAATTACTGAAACCTGGAGGGATATTAGCGCTTTCAACCATTGATATTGATGCGTGGTTTCCTCGCTTGCTTGGAAAACAATGGCCATGGATTTTAGAGATGCATCTCAATTATTTCGGATCTGGGTCTCTTAATCAAATGTTCGATGAAGCGGGATTTGATCTTGTTTGCGTTGAACCTTATCGGCATTATTCTTCACTGCGCTATGCTTACCGAAAATTTTGCGCACTGTTTCCTGAAAAACTCGAAAAGACACTAAGTAAAATAGGAAAATTAATGCCTGAAATCACTCTTCCCGTCTCTCTTGGTGACATTAAACTTTACGTTGGCAAAAAACGTTAATCATCAGTATGTTTATTTCTTTATAATCCAAGAAAGCGATTCTGATGATACCACCGATGCATAAACGATTTTCTCTTTTATTAGTTGTCATTGTGGGTTGTATATATGCCTTCACGTTACTTCCTCCATCGTTCATTCTGGGACGAAACGTCTTTTGGACAGAGCCCTTCGGTGATCAAATTACAAATATAATAGGAGCCTCTTATTATATTCACGATGATTGGCACTTCCCCCTGTTTTACGTCCGTGATCTAGCTATCCCAGAGGGAACTAATATTATCTATACGGATAGCTTGCCATTGCTTGCACTCATTTCCAAAGTCTTTTTCAAAATGACAGGAATATGGGGTAATTACTTTGGGGTATGGAGATTCTTGTGTTTTCCTTTGCTCGCTTTTTTCATTGCTCTTGCAGCCAAGGAAAGTGGCACGAAAAATACGATTGCACTCCTTGGGGTATCCCTTCTTGCGCTTGCAAGTCCCGCCTTGTTGATACGTATTGACCATGCAGCGCTAATGGGGCACTTTCTAATAGCCTGGAGTTTATATCTTTATCTAAAATTGATGCGTTCTCCGAATTTTTGGTCTGTGAGTATTCAGTTTTGCATTGTCGGAATCTTGGCCATCATGTTGCAAGCTTATTTTGTTATGATGGTAATTCCTTTTTTTGTCGCCGCTCTCGCGCAAGGAGTCATACGAGGTCATGTAACCCTTCGAAATGCTACGTTAAGCCTAACAGCAATGGTAGGAATGATGCTGGTAACCGCTTTGATAACTGGGGTTATTGGGGGTCCTGGAAATATATCGAATATCGCCGTAGGTTTTGGTTTGTATTCGATGAATCTTATATCCCCGTTTTTGCCACCGCAAGAGCATCTGCCCGAATTTATTACTCGTTTTTTTACTTGGACAGGGAGTGGATATTCCTCTGATGCCACTGGAGGCCAATACGAGGGATATAATTATCTTGGTGCAGGAATACTTCTTCTCCTGATCGTGCATTGTTTCGCCTCGAGAGATCTCATATGGAAAGGGATCAAACGCCACATGATTCTTGTATTGATCCTTTTTGGATTATTTATCCTTGCAGTGTCGAACAAGATTTTTTTGGGAAGTTGGCTGCTCTTCGATATCCCGTTAACTCCGATTATGGAAAAGATAACGGGGTATTTTAGAACAAGCGGCAGGCTATTTTGGCCAATATACTATGTTTTGGCTGTGGGGTTAGTATGGTTGACATTTAAGCGATATGGCCTCCGTACAGCTAAAGTGTTGATTTTCTTAGTGGTATTTTTGCAGTTGGCAGATACGCAATTATTGCGCAGAAACTTAACTGCACACGTGAATCATGGATACCCGCAACAACTATCTCAAGAAGTATGGAAATCACTGCTTGAAGAACATCAATTTCTTGTGCAATACCCCTCTTTTCAATGTGGGGGATGGTCAGGAGGGAAATGGCCTGAAAACAATGCAAATATGGAACTTCTATGGATAGCGGCCAAACTTGGTAAACCGAGTAATAGCGCTTACTTAGCACGGCCTACTCGTCATTTGCCCAAGGAAATTGAAGAAGGAAAGAAATTTAATATTCTTCCTGGAGGATTGTACATATTTGGAAAAAGTTTCCCCATTCAAATGCTTGAAGATTACCCGAATTTTAAGAAGTGGTGTCGAGAGTGTGAATATGGAATTGTATGCACGCGTAATTGGGATAACTTGCCGCATCTTGCCTCGCGTCCTGAGTTTAAGCCTGTTTCAAGAACATATATCCCTACGTTCCCGCTTGGTGAAAAATTACATTTTTCCAAGGGAGGAAACGGGGAGCGTTGCCTTCGAAGAGGTTGGTCAGTTCCAGAACTATGGGGTATTTGGTCCATAGGAAAACAATCAGAACTTTCTTTTAAATTGCCTAAATCATTAAGTGGCAATCTTTATTTAACTGTAAGGGCTAATCCATTTGTGCATTTTAGACGTCCTAAGAAGGAAATTAAAGTCTTTGTGAATGATGAGCAAGTTGCGATATGGAACTACCAACTTGGAGAAAGAAATGAGATGCAGTCAGCTTCTATTTCTCAGGAAGTTTATCAAAAAAATAAAGATGTAGTGAATATCAAATTTGTTTCAAGTGAGGTAGTCTCCCCAAAACAGGATGGTATTTCGGAAGAAGAAAGAGAAATTAGTTTAGGGCTTATCGATTTGATCGTGACTGAAATAGAAACACCGAAGCAGGTTGCTGTTCCGGAAGGAGAAAGAACAATTAGTTTGGCGCAAACTGATTTGATGTTGACTACAGATACCCCGATATCTCAGCTTGGTGAAGTGCTACGTTTCCATCAGGGAGGAAATGGAACGTGTTGTCTGCAAAAAGGGTGGTCAACTCCAGAATCATGGGGTGTTTGGTCCATGAGCAAACAATCAGAACTTGAGCTAAAATTACCTAACTCGCTAAGCGGTAATATCCGAATAACAGTGAAAGCCAATCCATTTGTACATCGCGGTCGTCCCAAGAAGGAAATAAAAGTCCTTGTGAATGATGAGCAGGTTGCGATATGGAACTATCGACTTGAAGGAAAAAACAAGAAACGTTCAGCTTCTATTTCTCCGAGTATTTATCATCAAAATGAAGGTGTATTGAATATCAAGTTTGTTTCGAATGAAGTAGAAACACCAAAACAGGCTGGTCTTTCGGAAGATGAAAGAGAAATTAGTCTAGGGCTTATCTATTTAACAGTGACTTCAGATGAATAAAATTCCCATTTTTAATTGAAGATACAAGAAATGATACAAAGCGAAAAACAATGCCATGTCTGCAGTGGGAGAAAGATACAATATATTTTTTCCATCAAGAGCTTTCGTGTTGAAAAATGCGTGGCTTGTGGATTAAAAAAATTAAATCCCCAGCCCACGGAGCAGGAGTTATCAGAGATTTATGGGCCTCAATATTTCCCTTTAACTGACAATCCTGAGGACAAACTTCACGCAACTCAATTAAAGGCACGGACAGCAGATCATTATCTGGATAAGCTTGAATTATATATGGGTGGGCCACTAACAGGTCACCTTTTGGAAGTTGGGTGTGGATACGGTGATTTTTTGGAGAGGGCAGCAGCCCGTGGTCTTTCTGTAACAGGAATTGAATATTCTGCTCATTCTGCTGAGGTTGCTAGAAAAAAACTTGGAGACAAGGGGAAAGTTCTTTGTGGCACAATCACACAGTTTCTTTCCGCTGAGGAGCAATTTGATTTTATCGTGTTTGTAGATGTATTGGAACATGTGCGTAATCCACGAGCCTTTCTTCGCAATGTCCATAAACTCTTGAGAAAAGATGGAGTTTCAATGGCTATTGTGCCAAGTTTAGATTCTTTTTCTGCGCGGTTGATGAAGAATAAATGGATGGAATTTAAACCGGAACATCTCTGGTATTTTTCAAAATCAACTCTAAAACAGTTATTCTACGGAGAACATTTCGGAAAAATACGAGTTGTGCCAGCAAAAAAAACGTTGAGTTTTGATTATATAGCTCAGCATTTCAGGCAATACCCTGTTCGCTTTTATTCGTCTCTTATCAATTTCTTGCAGAGCCCTCTTCCGCGCTTTTTGCGAAGGCTTCCCATCAGAGTGACTGCAAGCGGCATCATTATGTTTGCGAGAAAAAAAGAGGCTCAAACCTACAAGAGACTCTCGGTTATTATGGCGGCGTACAATGAAGGCAGCACTATTCGAGGTGCCATTGAGCGTGTTCTTGCTAAAAAGATGGATGGAGTAGAAATCGGCTTGATCATCGTAGAAAGCAATTCGACGGATCATACGGGAGAAATTATTCAGGAGTATCAGGAGCATGATCGGGTTAAGGTAGTCTGGCAAGAAAAACCTCGTGGAAAAGGGAATGCGATTCGTGCGGGTTTGCAGCAGGCCACGGGAGACTATATTATGATTCAAGATGCTGATGATGAATACGATATTGAAGATTATGATGCCCTACTGGATCCCTTGGTTAATGGTGAGGCTGATTTTGTTCTTGGTGCTCGCCATGGTGGCAATGCCTGGAAGATGCGACACTTTGAAGATCAACGGCTTGCCAGCCATTTCTTGAATTTTGGTCATTGGTTCTTCACCACTTTAGTCAATCTAGTTTATGGTGTGCGTTTAAAAGACCCCTTTACAATGTATAAAGTGTTTCGAAATGATTGTTTAAATGGAATTGCATTTGAATGTAATCGTTTTGATTTCGATTTTGAGTTGGTTATTAAACTTGTGCGAAAAGGATACCGGCCCATAGAGATCCCAGTTAACTACCGTTCTAGATCATTCAAAGAAGGGAAAAAAGTTAATGTTGTACGTGATCCCTTGACGTGGTTAAGAGCTATCATAAAATTTCGGTTTCAAAAACTTTAAATATGGGATTTTTAATACTAT
The DNA here is from genome assembly GCA_011682355.1 of Nitrospirota bacterium. Lineage (GTDB taxonomy): Bacteria > Patescibacteriota > Gracilibacteria > UBA1369 > LOWO2-01-FULL-3 > JAACEU01. The sequence continues at coordinate 7,935 of JAACEU010000006.1, forward strand.
GACAGACTCACAACTAGATTGCCCAGTAGAAGAAAGAAAACCCCATGAAGAAATAAACTTAATGAATAGCTCCTCTGGTCCAGATCTATCGGTTATTGTTCCAATTTACAAAGAAGAGGCTAGTATTCAACCTTTTCTTTTACGACTAGAGCCCGTTTTAGCTCAAACGAAGCTGAGTTACGAAATTATTTTTTGCTTAGATCCTTCGCCTGATAGAACAGAAGAAGTTGTGATGAAAGAGATTGACCGTAATTCCAATATAAAAATGCTCATTTTTTCTCGACGCTTCGGTCAGCCAGCTGCCACAATGGCTGGACTCTCGCTATGTAAAGGGAAGTCTTGTGTTGTTATTGATGTTGATTTACAGGATCCTCCCGAACTGATTCTTGAAATGCTTGAAAAAACGAAGGAAGGCTATGAAGTCGTTTGTGCCAAACGCCGATCGCGCCAAGGAGAAACCTTATTGAAAAAAATCATTCCTTTCGTGGGATACAAAGTGATTTCGAAATTCTCTGAAGTTGACATTCCTCGTAATACGGGTGATTTCCGCATTATGACCCGTAGGGTCATTGATGAATTGCTTAAGTTAAATGAGACACACGGTTTTTTAAGAGGACTCGTATCATACGTAGGTTTTCGGCAAGCCTATATTGAATACGATCGTGATAGAAGACAAAGTGGGATTACTAACTATAATCGATTTACTGGATCTTTGAAGATAGGTCTTCATGGAATCATTAGCTTTGGATATCGTCCATTGCAGATTATGTCGATTTTAGGGGTTATATTTGCTGGTTTGAGTTTTCTGCTTGGTTTGTGGTACGTTTTTCAAAAACTAATCGGCATACATTTAACGCCTGGTTTGCCGACAACTGTATTATGTATTACATTTTTCTCGGGAATACAGCTCCTTTCTTTAGGACTAATGGGGGAGTATGTAGGACGGATCTACGAGGAAGTTAAACAACGTCCGATGTATATTATTGACCGCAAGATCAATTTATAAGCTTTTCTTATTAAGCTTGTTAAGTCCATCCCAAAAACGGCTTTCTTATGAGCAAAAGAGGTTGTTCTCAAAAGCAAGTGTATGCCACTAATCACTTTGGGAAAAACATGTCATTCAAGCCACACTTATTCATGCTGGAGCAGCAATTTTATTGAGCAAGGCATAGGTGAATGAGTACAAAAAAAGGAACATCTCCATGAAGTTATCGATAAAGTTTTTTTCAACAGCTCTTCCTATTCTTTTGGGAGTTGTATATGCCTTATCGATTTTTGACTTTGGATATATCCTTGGACAAAATGACTATTGGATGCACCCCTTCGGAGATATGACAACACACCTTATAGGTGCAATGTATTATGTTCAGTCTCATTGGCAATTCCCTCTTTTTTTTACTCCCGAGCTTGCATTTCCTGAGGGTACTAACATCATTTTCACCGATAGTTTGCCCATCCTTGCACTCATTGCTAAAGTCATATTCAAAATTTCCGGAGAATGGTTTAATTACTTTGGCTTGTGGGTCTTCTTATGTTTTCCATTGCTTGCTTTTTTTATTGCTCTTGCAACCAAAGAAAGTGGAATAAAAAATATCTTTGCTCTACTTGGAGCAGCGCTTTTTGCTCTTACGAGCCCTGCCTTATTCCGTGGGAATCTGGGAGCATCAGCCATGTCACACTTTCTAATTCCATGGAGTTTATACCTGTATCTTAAATTGCTCCGTTCTCCAAATTTTTGGTCTATTTCCACGCAATTTTGCCTTGTTGGCATCCTTTCTATTTTGCTGCAGCCTTATTTTATAATCATGGTGATGCCCTTTTTTTTCGCGGCGCTCCTTCAAAAGATGCTGCTTAAGCAAGTGTCACTTCGGAATGCTACAAGTAGTTTTATTTATGTATTAGGAATGATTCTAGTAACTGCAATATTTATTGGGATAGTTAATAATTCTAGTACTAGAAATTCATTAGATGGATTCGGCTTTTTTTCGATGAATCTTGTGTCGCCATTTTTACCACCAAGAGAACACCTCCCAGAATTTATTGCTCGGTATTTCACGTGGTCTCCAAATGGATATTCTTGCGAAGCAACGGGCGGACAGTATGAGGGATATAATTACTTCGGTGCAGGAATGCTTCTACTCATCGTCATCCACCTTTTCGCTTCAAGAGATTTCATATGGAAGGCATTTAAACGTCATGTCGTTCTGCTATTGGTGTTAATAGGATTAGTCTTAACTGCTTTGTCGAACAAAATATTTTTTGGAAATTGGCTGATTTTCGATATTCCGATGAATGCAACATTTAAAGATTTAACAGGGTTTTTTAGAGCAAGCGGCAGGTTGTTTTGGCCTGTTTACTATGTTTTGGCTGTGGGATTAGTGTTTTTAACATTTAAACGATATAAACAGCGAATAGCTGTAACAGTGACTATCCTAGCGTTGAGTTTGCAATTAGCAGATACACAAGTATTGCGTCGCAATCAAGCTAATATTACGAGGTGTGGTACTCCTTGCCAATTTCAAGAGGTGGCATGGAGCTCTCTGCTTGATAAACACCAATTTTTCTTGCAATACCCTAGTTTCCAAAGTTTTTATTTTTCTGTTAGATCGCTCCAAGAACCGCACAGAACAATTCAGAAACTTCAACTTCTTTGGTTGGCGGCAAAGCTTGGCAAACCAACCAACAGTGTTTATTTGGCAAGGCCTACCCGTAATTGGAATGACGACGTTTTAGAAGGAGGGGAATTTAATATTCTCCCAGGGGGATTGTATTTATTTGGGAAGAGTTTCCCTTTGGCATTAGTTGAAGATCATCCAAACTTTAAAAAGTGGGCCCGAGAGTCTTCATTTGGTGTTGTTTGCTCTCGTGACTGGGATAAGCTACCGCATCTTGCTTCCAGTGAGGAGTTTAAGCCCATTACGAGATCATTTGCACCTACAATTCAATTTGGCGAACTCTTGCGATTCACCAATGATGGGAATGCGCTTGACTGTCTCTTAACAGGTTGGTCAGATCCAGAGCCTTGGGGTATTTGGTCTTTGGGCAAACAATCTGGCTTAGCTTTTTGTTTACCAAGAATTCCCAGCGGCAATATTTGTTTAACTTTAGGAGCAAGTCCTTATATATATCCGAGTCGTCCTGTAAAAGAAATTTCTTTATTCGTAAATGATACATTGATTACAACATGGAATTTTCAATTAGGAAAACCAACGGAGAAACAGTGTGCGAATATTCCAAAAGAGGTTTGTCAGCTCAACAATGGAAAACTTATGATCAAGCTTGTTTCCAAAGAAGTAGAGTCTCCAAAACAAGCCGGTTTTTCTGAAGATGAAAGACTTATCAGTCTGGGTCTTATCGACATAATGGTAACAGAAGAGGGATAATTCATTTCACATTCCAGAATCGATGTGATTAATGCATCCTTTCTTAAAGCAAGGTATTATTGACTGTGACCATTAGGTGAAAAAAAGGAGCATCTTCATGAAATTTTCGATAAGGGAGTTTTCGACGGCTCTTCCGATCCTTCTGGGAGTTGTATATGCCTTATCAATTTTCGAGCCTGCATATATTCTTGGACGAAATGCCTACTGGATGTGCCCCTTCGGAGATGTGACAACACACCTTATAGGTGCAATGTATTATGTACAGTCTAATTGGCACTTCCCCATTTTTTTTACTCCCGAGCTTGCTTTCCCTGAGGGCACTAACATCATTTTCACCGATAGTTTGCCCTTGCTTGCACTTATTGCCAAAATCATATTCAAAATTTCCGGAGAATGGTTCAATTATTTTGGTTTATGGGTCTTTTTATGTTTTCCACTGCTTGCTTTTTTTATTGCTCTTGCAACTAAGGAAAGCGGAATAAAAAACATCTTTGCTCTACTTGGAGCAGCCCTTTTTGCTCTTACTTGCCCCGTTTTGTTATGTACAAATCTGTCATCATCAGGCATGTCACACTTTCTCATTCCATGGAGTTTATACCTTTATCTTAAATTACTCCGTTCTCCGAATTTTTGGTCTATTTCCACACAATTTTGTCTTGTGGGCATCCTTTCTATTCTGCTGCATCCCTATTTTATCATCATGGTGATACCCTTTTTTTTCGCGGCACTCCTTCAAAAGACAATACGTAAACAGGTTTCACTTCGGAATGCTGTAACTGGTTTTTTTTATGTTTTTGGAATGATTCTAGTTTCTGCAATATGTATTGGAATAGTTTCTAGTACGACTAC
>JAACEU010000087.1 GCA_011682355.1 Nitrospirota bacterium
TCAAATACTACAGAAATTGTTCTTTTAAGATTGGCTTCCGATGTTGAGGACGATATTAGATTAGCAGTAGCTAATAGTTCTAAAGCTTCTCTTGGAAGTTTAATCAATTTAGGAAAGGATGAAAATGTAAAAATTCGCGCAGCTGTAGGGTGTAATCAAAATGCTTCATTAAATACTTTAACTATTTTATCAAAAGATCCGAAATCTCTTGTTCGGGGAAGAGTAGGAGCAAACGAAAATACATTTAGTGATACTTTGCGTGTTTTAGCTGAGGATTCTAATGAATGGGTGAGAACACAAGTTGGTAGTAATGAAAAATCGCCGGTTGATGTTCTTATTCGACTTGGGAGAGATGACTTGTACAATGTGCGTGCATCTGTTGCTGGTAATCCAACAACTCCTTTAGAAATATTAGCTCAGGACGGTAGCCAAGAAGTTTTGTATGCGTTAAGTGGAAATGAAAATATTCCAAAGAGTGTATTAAGAATTTTATATGCTAGGGGAAATAAAAAAATCCGAAAAAAGTTGGAATCTCATCCAAATGTATCAGTAGATATGTTAAATATGCTTCAAGGGGAGGATGCAGATGCTCAGGAATTAAAAGTTACGCATGGTTATACAGCTGATGATCCCAAGTGTCCTCCAAACTATTTGTCTTATTTTGCGAATGATGAAGATGAAAATGTAAGATGTGATGTGGCACTAAATCCAAATATTTCTTTTGATGTGCTTGAAAAGTTGATACAGGATAGAAGTAAGTGTGTCAGGAAGGCGGTATTTGATAATCCTAATATTTCAGCAGATTTCTTAAAACAGTGTGTGGCAAAAGGTGTTATAAATTTGTCAGATGAGTTAGATATGCCGAAAGCATTTGTTGAGATTCTGGCGCAAGATGAAGATGAGAAGATTCGTGCTCAGATTGCAGCTAATCAAAGCACGTTTTCAGCTGTTTTTGAGGCTTTGGCAATTGATGAAGATGAAGAAGTTCGTGTGAATGTTGCGGGAAATAAAAATACATCAAGAGTAGCTTTCGAAAGTTTGGTACAGGATGAAAATGTAAAAGTTCGTGCTAAATTAGTGTCAAATCCAAGTTGTCCGGTGGAAATTCTTGAAGTTTTAGCTCTTGATGAAGATGAAAAAGTTAGGGGAGCAGTAGCAATTTATCCAAACACACCGAATTATATCCTGGAAATTTTACTTGAAGATGAAAGTTCCGAGGTTCGTACGTGTTTAGCAATGAATTCGAATTTACTTCCTGATTTTTTGAAAAAATTGTCGTCTGATTCTGATAGTGGCGTACGGGCCGGTGTTGGAGCAAATGAAAAGACTCTTGAGGAAATATTAGATGTATTATCGAAAGATCCTGAAAGTGAAGTTCGTGAGGGTGTTGCTTCAAATATGGTTTGTCCTGTGTCTATTTTGAGACGTTTACTGAATGGTTCTAATGAGGAGGTTAGCGAAGTTGCCAGAGATACTTTGATTGAGTGCACGAAGGGGTAATGGACGCATGCAGTAAATTGACATGTGCTGTGTGTTTTGGTAAATTAAATCTCCAGTATTACTAATGAAAAGACCATGAGTCCTTACGATGAATCAAAACTTGGTTCACTCAAGTTGCCGCAACCGGATCATGTTGAGGCAACACACAACCCGGAGATTTTTGCTGAGCTATCTCTGGAGCTGTCAAGTTACATTAAGCCGCATGTAGAACGTATGTTGCAAGATGCTCTATGTCCGTTGGCGGCTGACCAGTTAATAGCTGATGCTAGAACTGCTCTCGATGGGGTTATAGATAACGAAGAGTTGGAAGGTGCCGTTGTGCTTGAGACGTGTAGTCTACAAGACCATCTTGAACAGCAAGGAATGCTGAGTACGGATCTTGTCACAAAAGAGGCAGAACAGGTCGCAATGCTCATCATGAGTACCTGGTTTTCTGAGCTGTGTCATGAAAGAAAACGCGTTATCCCTTTAGATAAAATTTGGGGAACTAGCGATGCAGCAGTGGATGTTTGTGGAAGGCTTAATATGACGATGGCTCAAATAGCGACGCTTTTGTCTGAATTTCTGGTAATTCATATTGAGCAAAAAGGCGGAAGGTTTAAGTTGCCGAATGGCTTATTAGCTGAGATTTCCGAGGGTAATCTGATCGTACGTGAAAGTTAGTTCAAACGTTGAAATTGTGTATTTATTATCGTTGATTTATTTCAATTTCTTTTCTTTTGCCATCTAGGGTAACTCTGAAATTTTCTAGAAATCCTTTATGCCCGAGTAATATTCCCGGTTGTGATTCTGCAAAGAATATATTTGTTTTCCATTTAATTGGCCGAAATTTTTCTTGTCTTAATATGTGTTCAATTTTTACAGGTGATGGATAGACAGTAAATGGGTTGCTGCCGGCTCCATGAAAGGTTGTTTTTTTGCGTCCGTCTAATTTTAGTTCCAGAATGCCAGCTAATTCTATTGGTAAAATTGTAAAGTCAGCGCCAGAATCGATAATGGCTTCTGTCTGAATAAATTTTGATTTGTTTTTGAAAATAATAGGAACCGTCGGCCTAAAGATTTTTGTGCTGTTTGGGCCAATATATTCGGAATATTTGAATTTCATTTTGTTTTAGCCAGCAATAAATCCTTTTGGTACTAAACTGAATTTTAGATTATCAGGGTTTTCTTTTTTTTGAATTTTTTGCATTAATTTATTTAGGCTTGGTGCATTGGCGATGATTTTATCATCTTTGGCGGCAACCCATTTACCTTGGTGTTTTGCTTCAAATTTCATAATTTGCGATTAATGCTTCGTTACTTTATATCAAACCTATTCTTAAATCAACAAAAGTGTGGCTAGAAGTCTTTCAGCATTTCAGAAATTATTGCCATTCCTACGAAGTAGAGGATTGTTCCGGCTACGACTGTGACTGCGATTCCCCAGATTATCATTCTGGTGGTGGATTTTGATTTGGTTTTGAGGAAGCCTAGGACGACTATGAGAGCGGTGAATGCGAGTCCGATGTAGATTCCGGTTTCTTCGAGGATTCTGATTGAGAAGGCGAAGATTATGCTGGTTAGGAATATTCCGAATAGAACTCCCGATACTTTTGAGAGGAAACCTGCTCCGCCGTCTTGTTTTACTATGCGAACTTCCATGGTTGCGATATTGTTATTTTGACCTGTAACCTTTCCATATGGAAAGGTTATGAGTGGTCTTGGCGATTTGTCAAATCCTGTGTGCTACTGGAAATATTCTACAGCGTTTTTGAATATTTTTAAACCTGCTCCTTGTGTTGGGAGGGGTTTGCCTTCACGGATGAGCTTTTCTTTCTTGAGTTGCCATCCTTCTTCGTTGGTGAAGGCGAGGAATCTTTCCGGGTGTGGCATCATTCCCAAAATGTGACCGGATGGATCTGTGATTCCTGCGATGTCTTGTAGAGCTCCGTTTGGGTTTATTGGGAATTGCTGGTTTGCCGGTGAGCCGTCTTCGTGTACGTATTTGAATACTACCTGGTCATTGGCTTCCATTTTTTCTATGATTTCCGGTTCTGCGTAGAAATTTCCTTCTCCATGGGCGACCGGAGCGTGGATGAGGTCGATTCCGCGTGTCCAGATGCATTTTTCGGATGTGTTTTTGAGCCAAGTCCATCTGCATTCATATCTTGCGGTTTTGTTGTGCATGAGTGCGGCTTGTCTTTCTCCATATTTTTCATCAACTGCCGGGACAAGTCCTGTGTTTACGATTATTTGGAATCCGTTGCAGATGCCGATTATTAATTTGTCCTGTTTTGCAAAATTTATGATCTGTTCTGTGAAATTGTTTTTTACTTTGTTCGCGAATGCGTTTCCTGATCCCGTTTCGTCTCCGTATGAGAATCCTCCCGGTACTGCCATTATCTGGAATTCTTCGAGTTTGTTTGGGTTTTC
>JAACEU010000088.1 GCA_011682355.1 Nitrospirota bacterium
TCAATATCAAAATGAATTCCATCAAACCCAACAACGTCCGCCAAAGTAATACTCAAATTAGAAATATTATGTCGAACACTTTCATCGGCCAAATCAAGCTTCCTCCGAATTTGCCCTAGCCAGGCCTGATAATCAATGTCCTCTCCAAAAGATTTTGCCTTTTCCAAAAAATCCAAAGAGTATTTATAAGTTTCCGAATCAACATTTCCCCTCGAATTTATAGGACCGACATGCACAAATACCGTATCAATCTGATGTTTTTTCAGAGTATTAACAAGCTCCTGAATCTGCGTATCGGTCTTCTCCTCCCCCACCCATTCATGACCAATCCAAACCGCATTATGCCCATTATTAAAAAAACTTCCGGGCTGGTTCGAAGAAAATCCAAACACAAAAGCCCACACCAAAACAGCAAGGACAAAGATGACACCGAAAATTGTAATTCGAAAAAAGCTAAACATTTTTATTTTGTAATTTCTTAAGTGCATCATACATTATTATGCCATAACATGTTGCCACATTCAGCGAATTTGCCCTCCCCAACATCGGCAAATCAACAGCCATGTCTACAACTTCCATCACTTCATCACTAATCCCCTCAACTTCGTGCCCGAAAACAAAACACACGGGGAAATCATATTCAGCCTCCACATAAGACACACTCCCTTCCGCCAACTCCACGGCCACAATCTTCACTCCTTGTTCTTTCAGCTCTTTAAGAGCCTCTACCGCATCCTCCCGATATTCAAAGGGAACAATTTCCTCGGCCCCCAAAGCCGTCTTCGAGATTTCCTTACGAGGCGGAAATCCGGTAATTCCCGTTAGATATACCTTTTCAAGCAAAATTGCGTCAGAAGTCCGGAAAATAGCCCCTACATTATATAGGCTCCTCACGTTGTTGAGCAGAGCAAAAATCGGATTACGTTTCTTAGCTTTTACTTCCTCCACCGTCGGTTTCATTTTCTGAATCTCCTGATGACTTAATTTCTTCATATTTTGAATTTTTGTAAATTATTGTCCGTCCAATAATATCATCAAGTTCAGATTTTGTAATTGTTTCATCAGGTCGGAACAATTCACCCTTGTTGATAATGTTATTTTCAACTGCGAAATTCACGTATCGGGGATACCACCACATATATGAGATATTGGGGTCTACATCAGTGAAATACGAAAATTGACTACGCAACTGATCAATCGACCCCAAAACGTCTACCAACTCAAATCTATACTTCGGTGGCACAGCGTCAGCCGCCCCCAAAACGATTTTCAAAGCTTGAATTCTAGAGATAGGATTGTCAGGGAAAAAAGGACTCGCCTCATCACTCAAATATCCATTTATAAGCCCAAGCATTGTTCCAATTGTTACATCTTCATAATATTCATGATCCAAAGGCATATCAGGATAAAGAATAACATCCGGCTCAAGCTGAATATTATAAGAAGACATCGTCATAAAATTGAACAAACAGAAATCTATATGTTCATAACACTTATTTATATATTCATTCTTTTCCCTCTTCAAATGAAATCGCTCAACCACAACGCTGATAAATTCACCTCTGGTCACATATTCACCCTCGGAATCAAATACCTGCTTCTCATCCCCAAAAGGAGTCCCATCCCCCAAAAGAACAACAACACTCCCATCATTCACAGATTGGCCACTGTCGGCATATCGAGATCCAACGGCCAAATCCTCAAAACCATCACCATTAATATCCAAGACATTCACGCTATATCCAAACCAATCATCCGCATTTTGACCATTTATAATAGAGGTCACCTGCTGATCCTTTACGCTAAATCTGGAGTGATTGTAAATCTCTCCGCTGTGCACAACGTATACATCCCCTGCATCATCATTTGCGTATCCTCCAATCCCGGGAGCCCCAATAATAATTTCAGCATTCCCATCCCTGTCAAAGTCCTCAAGGAGCACACGCGCCCCAATCATTGATGAATTCATCGGGTCATCAATGATCAAATCAGCAAACTCATCAAACACTTCCCCACCATAATAAACTGAGACTTTTGAGCCACTTCTGTCCCCTTTATATGGGAACGAAGATATCGCGACATCATATATTTGATCTCCATCTACATCGTTTGCGTCCACCGCAAACCCAAACCATTCCTTATTTGCTTCCCCCTCAATCGAAAAAGACGGAGTTGAAATAACAGAATGAGAAATACCCATATCGGTATAAAAATAAACTCTGCCGGCTTGCTCCACGTCACCCACCTCCGAGTAATAAGCTCCAACAATCACATCGACATTTCCGTCACCATCAATATCCCCCGCTCCCAAATCCGAACCAAACCTCTCTTCGGGTTGATTACCATATATGGCAACGTCAAACAAAGTAGAGATTCCTTGATCAGATCCTGTGTACAAATAGACAACGCCCGAATTGTCTACTCCCGGCGAAGAAGCTGATGGTGCGCCTATTAATAAGTCGTCAACAGTGTCGCCATCTACATCTTGGGTAGTCAATGATAACCCGAAGTTGTCTCCTGTGTTGTCTCCGACAAGCAGTACATTCGCCTTCCCCAAGAGCAAACTACGCTTCTGGCTACCCCATGTCGAGTCACCATAATAAATGTACACCTTACCAGGCCTTTTATCGTTCGATTTAGCGTTAAACGCCCCAATTACGAAGTCATCAATCCCATCATTATTAAAGTCCCCCGTTGTCAGCGTAGTACCGAGCTGATCTCCGGAAGTATACCCCTGAACTACAAGATCGGGAGTCAATTGTGAAAAATCTACAATCTCCGGGAACGATTCCTTCCCAAATATTATATAGACCTCCCCATTCCATTCCTTATCATCAGAAGAAACAAAAGGCGCTCCTAAAGCAATATCATCAATACCATCGCCGTTGAAGTCTCCTGATGCGATATCAGCCCCTAATTGGCCTCCGGGCACGCTTCCCATAAACTCTATTTTGTTTTCCTCAGTAGCAATAAACGACTCAAAAAAGAAATTATACCCCAGGGCTACATATTGGCTTCCTAGAGCTATAAATAAGACTACAAAAACATATACATATTTCATATTTTGAGTGGAAAAATATGAATCCATTATGAATAGTAGAAGATGTAATGTCAAAGATTAATGGACATTGGTAGACAACTGCAGTAAAATGTCGACGACAAAAGCAAAGTAGTGTCTATACCTAGTGCGTAGACATAAAGTAGACGATAAATAGACAACTATGTCGACAGTAATCCAAGACGAAACGTACAATTTGGACAGGAAGACGGCTGGCAGACTGCTTAAAGTGTCGATCAGGACGATCGACAGGTATATTAAGGCTAAAAAATTGTCCACTAGCTTAGTCGACGGGCGAGTATGGCTTAATAAAAGGGAATTAGAGGAGGTGTGTGATCGAAGAAGAAGCAGAGTGTCGGCGCAAGTGGTAGACATGTCTACACCGAGGATGTCTACGGACACGATGGTGGACGAAGTCGACAAGGTGGAGCTGGTTGAGCACGAAAGTGTCGACTCCGTGTCAATAAAAAACAGAAAAAGAAAAACCTCAAGCGCAGTTTACAAAAAATTATACGCAGACTTGAAAGAAGAACTGCATGAAAAACAAGAAAGATTGGAGATAGCAAACTATCGCGTAGGACAACTCGAAGCACAGGTAAAAAATAGCATTCCAATGCTTGAATATCATCAAGAAAAATTTGAAAAGGAGCAGGAAGAACTCAAACTTCAGGAGCAAATCTCAGAGCGAAACAGTCTAATAAAAAAAATAATGAGCCAGGCGAAACACGAGAAATTCAACAAAAGAATTTTCCTCGGAGTGCTACTGATAATCCTCGCGCTACAGCCACTTTGGCTACTTCTGATCTACAAATAATCACACTTCATCCATCTGGATAATTTCCTTCATCTCC
>JAACEU010000089.1 GCA_011682355.1 Nitrospirota bacterium
AACACAGTGGTGGACGAATAGCTCTGCTGATTTTGATCCTTTCAGTGATTTTGACATCGTCTTTTTTGGCCGGAGATCTTTCTTATATGCTTCGAACAAGTATTATCGGTTATCCCGAACACGAACCTTTTGACGGTACCGTTTATCCTATTCAACAAGTTCCCAATTGGATGGCAATGGATTTGGATGAATGGGACTATTCTTTCGGCTCTATGAATAGTGGAGACTTTGTGAGTATTCCCAATTATGATCCTAATCAATTAAAGATAAGTGCCGATACTTTGGAATGGGGAGATGCTTCGGATGATATAATTCGAAATGCAAAAATTACGTATCCGGTTCCTTATATGGGAAATTATTTGTTAGATGGATATGAAAATGCCGGTTCTCATCCTGCCGTTGATATCAAAGTGCCAAGCGGAACCCCTGTTTATTCGATGGCTAATGGGACTGTAATAAAGGCTGTGAACCAAACCTCCGGGTTTGGAAATCATATAGTCGTTCAGCACAATAACTTCCCATCCTTGGATGATCCAAATGCAAATGAAACTCTGTTTTCTTCTTATAGTCACTTGGGTAGTCTTTTGGTAGGCGAAGGGGATGTGGTTGGTAAGGGAGAAAAAATTGCATTGTCAGGTGATTCCGGAACGGCTACCACGCCTCATTTACATTTCCAGATCGACAATGATTCAGCTCCATGGCATCCATATTGGCCGTTTAGCTGGCAAGAAGCTTCTGATGCGGGATTGGACTTCTTTTCGGCTGTTAATGCCGGTCTTGGACAAAGTAATGCGCTTTCTACGACCGTTAATTCTATGAAATATGTCCAAGAGTATTTGGATGGCAGTGTTGCGCCTGATGTAAGCGTGGATACGGTCGTGGATTCTTATGTCCCAGAGGATGTGGAGGTTGAGGAAGTTGTTGTTGAGGTTGTTGAAGAAGAAATCGTTGAAGATCCTCCCGTATTGCAGTTCGATTATGCTGTTTCTTCCGCTTACTACGAAGAGCAAGGTGGAGAATTTACGGTTCTTTTGAGAGATCAATTTGATAATGTTTATAAAGATGGGTTTGAGGGAGAAATAATTATAAAATCCGACAATGGTCTGTTTACAACAAAACCTTCTATCGTGAGAAATATTGATTTTGGTAATGTTGGAAATTTGATTGGAGATTTTAGTCGATTAGATGCCGGTAAAGATAGAATTGTGATCGAATATAACGGAGAAACTTATTATTCAAACTGGTTTGATATTGTGAAAAATGAGGTTTCTGTGGTCTTCACTGATTTGCCGGAGGACAATGAGTACTATTTAGCAGTTAATTATTTGGTGAACGAAAATGTCGTTGCCGGTTATCCCGACGGAACCTTTAAACCTGATCAGACTGTGAGTCGAGTCGAAGCAATAAAATTTATTTTTGAAGGATTACAGCAAGAAGTTATGGCAGGCAATTTGCCTTTCTCCGATACTGATAAATCTCAGTGGTATGGAGGGTATCTTTATACGGCTTACAACAAAGGGGTTGTGAATGGATATTCTGACGGCACATTCAAACCGATGAATACAGTGAACAAAGCTGAGTTTTATAAGATTTTATTTAGTGAAATGGGCGTGGATGTAAATCCTGATGTAGCGAAAAATCCTTACAATGACGTCTTGAAGACTGAATGGTATGCTCCGTATATAGCTTACGCCAAAGATCTTGGTATTATCGACTCCAACGTAAAATATCTGGAACCTGACAATGGCATGAGCCGTGGCGAAGTGGCTTATGCAATCTACAAACTTATGCAGGTGATGAAATAGTTTTAGTATTTGATCGCCGCTACTTCTTCGGGTGTAAAGGCTCTATTGTAGATCGAAATTTCTTTTAGGTATCCTTTGAAATAGTCTTTTTCTTCAGGTGATGAACCTATGGATGTTGGGCCTGTTGCTGTTTTTAAGTTTCTGCCTATATTTCTTGAATCAATCAGTTCTCCATCTTTGTATAAATACATTGTTTGTCCATCGTACACGGCGACTATGACTTGTTCCAAGTTTGTTTTGTAATAACCCCCGTCAGATTCATCAATAAAGAAATTTTTGCCATCTTCAAATTTGAATGTAGCTCTTATTTTGTCTTTTTGCCCGGCCCAGTATATTTTGTGTCCGGCGTCAGTTTGAACTATTATCCCGCTATCTGCTACTGCCGTGTCTATTTTTCCTTTTACGACTATAGTAATTGTATCGCTTTTTGTTAATGACACTTCATCGATCATGTAATGTGTTTCATCCATGTTCTGGCTAAGTTTTGCAATGATTTCGTCTTCAAAAGCAGTTGCTTTTACCTTCACCCATGCCAAATTCGCACCTTCCACTTTTGTTGGTGAGTTGAACTGATCTGAATTTGCTCCGCTCAAAAAATAGAAATCAGATACTGATGGTAGTTCGTTGTAGTCTTTTGGAAGTGGGATTAATACCCACGTATCTTCTGTAATCTTTTCTTTTATTTTAGATAAGTTTCCTGCGATTCTGTCGAAATCCGCGTAGTCCTGCGGAGTTAGTCCTCCGTGAAAAAGAGTCTCGCCGGATACCGTGATTGCCAGAGGGCAGAAATCATTTATTTTTCTATCGTCTGCTTTGTAAATTTCAATAAAACCCACTCCCCCTTCTATACATTCGTTTGGTGTTGAATTGTAAACGAGTGCTTTTGCCCAACCATTTTCGATTGGTTCAATTCTTTCCAGGAATAGTTCGGATGTTGTTATTGTTTTATCAAAAGATCTCCAGTTTAGGCCTGCTTCCAGTTTGTTCTCATTACCTTTGCCTTTGAATGATGCTATTTGTTCTTTGCTCCATGTGAATTCGTTTCCGACTTTGAGTTTGCCTTGGAATGTCGTACTCATGCTTTCGAGTGATGGTGGTGCGTCCTCCGCCCCTTTGTAGTAAGAATAATAAGCTGCACCTGCGGCCAACGCCAATAACACTAATATAACTAGAATTAGTTTTGATTTTTTCTCCATAGTGATTGGTTAAGATTTTCGCTTTGGATTATAACACAAAAAGAACACTTGAAAGTGTTCTTCGTAGTTGTAGTTAACAAAAAGGTGCGGAAGTGAACGGTAGGGGGGATGAACGTCACTTTTTGCACCGGGCATCCTATCGTTTTCTGCGGGGGTACCGCGGGATGCGACGGATGTTGGGGCGGATGGGCTGAACGACGGGCTTCTTGCGGAAGATGTCGTTCTTCTTGATCACGTGAATGACCAAGTATCCGACACCTATTATTGCTGTCATCAATAAGCACATGATGACAAATGCGAATATCATCTCGTGGCCAGTCTGGTATGCGGTCGCTTGGTAGGCGGCCTCGTTGATGTTGTGGTTCATGGCTTCCATGTTTTCCTCCTTTGGTTGTTTTTGAGATTTGACTCGTCTCTTTTAATCTTCAATTTTTAAAAACTAAAAGAGAGAGTAAAATCATTCAAATAACCATTTTCCGTTCACTCCACCTTTTTATTAACTAAAATTAAGCACAAATTTTCAAAGAACAAAGCATACCATTTAATCATGTTTTAGTCTTTCTGTCAACCCTGTTTTCTCTTGAATTCTAGTTCGAATCGCAATAAAAGAGACATCTTAGGATGTATGAGAAATTTTCTCGCCTGCTGACTCGATCTTCTAAACCAGCGCCGCCAGAGTGTTGCACCCGCCGACCATCCCTAAACCAGTGCCGCCAGAGTGTTGCGCCCGCCGACCATCCCTAAACCAGTGCCGCCAGAGTGTTGCACCCGCCGACCATCCCTAAACCAGTGCCGCCAGAGTGTTGCGCCCGCCGACCATCTAAACCAGCACCTCCTGCCTGTGTTTTCTGTATTGATAATCGGCTGGTTGCATTGGCTCGGTGATGCCGTTGTGGGCAAAT
>JAACEU010000090.1 GCA_011682355.1 Nitrospirota bacterium
ATTTATTTTAGCCACAAAAAAGCTCAAAAGACACGAAAAGAGTTTTTCCTAAACGCTATACGCTATCTGCTAAACGCTATTAAAAGCCACAGAGTTCGCAGAGAACTTGGAGCAGCATAGCCGCAACCAAAATAATTAAAGAACGGCTCTTGCGAATCCGGCGAATTGTTTTTCGCCTCCGCCTTTCTTTTCACCGCCTCTGCCTTTTGTGAAGGCGGCGAAAAGCGGACTACGGCGAAAAGCCAAAAGTTCTTTTTTGAAAAAAGTCTCATAACATATTAAAAACAAATAGGTTACAGTTGACTGTTTTAAAAAACACGCATAAAAAACAAGAAGTTGAAAGATTGTATTACAGAGAATATCAGCTAAATACTACATACTATATACGAAACACTAACGACTAAATTCGTTGACGGAGTAGAAACCTTCGGCTATTCTTTCGACATAGCTCAAGATATAGCTCAGGAGTACGCTTCGCTTCAATTTTGGGTAGTGTGTGATTTACTTTGTTTGTTTTGTTAGGCGGCCTAATTGCTAGTTTAGAGTATACGAAAGGAATGATCTTATGCGTGTAGGTAAACTTTATGCTGCTATAGATTTAATTGCAGAGGAATTTAGTGAGTACGAAATCGAGCAAAAATTGACTCAACTTCAATCGGCATTGAATACTTCTGTGACATCACCTAATGAACAGAATACGCAAGCATTTCGGGGGAGCTATGCAGAGGTTGGTAAAGTGTTGGAATCCTGTGACACAAACAATGCCACGCCAACTCAGCGGAGGATTCTCGACGAGATTGGAGCAACTCAATATATAGGTAAGGGGCTTTGGGAGAAGATTTCCACGATCATTGCTGACAATAATATAACACCAGCCAATGCTCTACAGGAAATTATTACCCTGAACAAAGAGGTTCACAGCTTTCATGAATCTGTTGCAAAACTGAATAAAGAATTTGAAAATTTGGATCTTGAGTATGACGAGTTAGAGTCAGGGGAAGCAGAGATTGGAATAGCCATTCCACCTGAAATGGTTAAATCTAATTTGGACGGGTTGAAAGAAGAAATCCGCGAATTTGACCGGATATTCAAAGTATTTAGGGAATTGAAGGGAGAGAGTGTTGAAAGTAGCAAGATCAGATCAATAAGCTCGTCGGATTTTCAATTGTTTTTAGAAAGTGCACCAGTGGTTGCAGCCGTTATTGCAGCAGCGATTGAGCGAATAGTAGCGATATATAAAAACCTGTTGGAAATTAAAAAACTAAGAGAGAACTTGGCCAAACAAAAAGTTCCGAAGGAAGCCACAAAAGGAATTGAAGACCACGAAAAGCAGGTTGTCAACAAAGAGCTGGAAGAACTAGCTAAATCGCTTATCAAGGAGAATTACAAAGGAGATGACGGGCGCAAGAACGAGTTAAAGAACGCTCTCAAAATGGCCTTAGGTTTTCTTGCAGATAGAATTGATCGTGGTGTTTTAGTCGAGGTTAGAGTTGCAGAACCAGAGAAACCGGAAGAGGCAGAAGAGTCGGAAGAAGGCAAAAAAGCAACTACCAGAGAGATAAAGGCTTATGAGAAGCAAAAACAATTGGCAGAAAACATTAATCGGCAGGGCCGTTCACTTGCTCGCCTTGAGAGAGGGAGCAAACCTATTCTTTTACTGTCGTCGAAAAAGTCCAAGCAGGATAAAGAAAAGTAGGTCACGTTTTAGTCTGTTGCTAAAGCGGATTGGCATTCCGAGGTGCTTCATGAGGAAATAAATGGGGCGAACGATGGTTTTTTCAAAAGGATTTCTCTGATTGGGATAATGTATGACGGAAAACGTTTTGTATTACGATGATAATCTTGATATTCTTCGGCGGTATGTTAAGGAAGAAACAGTTGACACTGTGTGTAAATTTTTGTATAAACAAGCGTTGCTTTATTAAAGAAAAGGAAAAGATTTGGAAACTCAAGGTTGTTTAGCCCAGCTTTTCGAAGATGAAGAAATCGCAAGAAAAATTAAAAGACGTCTTCCGTATTTGTTTCAACTTGCTGAACTGGAAAGTTCACGGGCCGGTAAGATCGGAATGCAAGTTGGGTCAATTCGTGAAAATATAATAGTAGCTTTGCTTGTGTATAAATTCGGCGAAGAAAATATGGAGACGGAGATTCCTATCACTGAGCCCGAAGTGGATGTTAGCTTGTTTGGAGAAGCAGTATCCATTAAGACAATTACAGGTAGCTTCGGCGGCGTGAAAGTGATATGGACCGTTGATGCTGCAAAGGCAAAAGAATTTCGTGACAACTATTATCCCAGTTGTGACATCCTGCTTGTACGAATTAACTGGAACGACACTGGTGGATTGTATTATATCCCGGTGCAAGCCCAAAGAAGACTGTTTGACAGGATAGGCAGAGAAAGCTATATAAAGCTTCCAAAGGCAGGGACAAACCCGAGGGGAGTTGAATTTGCTAAAAATGTATTAGCTCAGCTGACAGCGGATAGTCAATCCAAGCATATTGAAATAAACTGGCGCAAGAGTGGTATTGATTTTAATCCTTATAAAAGATGGCTCGATTTGTGGAGAGAGGACTAAAATGGCGAATAATCGAACAAAAAGAGGTACGAAAACAAGCTCTTTCGGAGCTCCAGGGAGAATTGGTCACGATTCATCGAGTTTCTATGACAGCAAACTTTACGCCGATAGAAAACCGCCAGAAAAAGTCAAGGTTATCGAAAATCCAATTGCTGACGAATGTCTCGACAAAATATATTGTAAATCCAGTGAAATGATGAACGAAATTCCGGATTACAGTGTCCATTTAATGGTTACGTCTCCACCTTATAATGTCAAAAAAGAATATGATGAGGACTTGTCTTTAGAGCAGTACAGGGATTTACTGCGGGCTATATTTAAGGAAACATATAAAAAGTTGGTTACTGGTGGTCGGGCATGCATAAACGTTGCCAATCTTGGCAGAAAGCCATATATTCCTCTGCACAGTTATATCATCGAAGATATGCATGATATTGGTTTTTTTATGAGAGGCGAGATTATATGGAATAAGGCATCGAGCGGAAGTCCCTCCACGGCTTGGGGGAGCTGGTTGTCTGCCAGCAATCCTGTATTAAGAGATATTCACGAGTATATCCTTGTCTTTTCTAAGGAGTCATTCTCAAGAAAAAAAAACAATAAGAAAAACACCATCTCCAAAGACGAATTTCTTGAATGGACGAAAAGTGTGTGGACATTCCCTGCGGTTTCCGCCCGCAGCATCGGACATCCGGCGCCGTTTCCGGTGGAATTACCATACCGACTCATTCAACTTTATACTTTTGAGGGAGATACCATTCTGGATCCGTTTATCGGCAGCGGCCAGGCAGCAATCGCAGCGATAAAAGCAAATCGTCATTATATAGGGTACGATACAAATAAGGAATATGTAAAGCTGACCGAAAAAAGGATTAGAGAATTTGAATTTGATTTTAAAGCTCCCGGATTATTTGAGGCTAAAAATAAAAAGAAACATCGAAATAGTCCCGTAGTATCTAACGTTGGGTGAAAATCCCATATTGCAAATTCTCACTATAGCAAAACTACTAAACGGCAAGAAAATAGATTATCCATATTCCGAGGGTGTGAATGTAACGTTCAAGAATGCGCCAAAGGCCAAGAGTAAAAAGATTAAGCAGCCAGAATTAAATTATCCAAAGGGATAAGTTCATCAATTGAAAAAAAAGATTCTTCGACAGTGCTTCCGTCACGGCTCGGCCGTGTCGAGACGGGCGGGACAAGATTACGGTTCCTGTGGAAAAAGGGGGTAATAGATATGCCAAGATGCCCAGGTCAGGATCAGCGGTTTTGGAAGCCGGAAGACATTTTCGAGATTAACTGTCCCGGCTGTGGAACGGCAATAGAA
>JAACEU010000091.1 GCA_011682355.1 Nitrospirota bacterium
GATTTGAAAGGTCGAAACATTGCAGTAAATGAAGCTCGACCAAAAGAAGACTAATTTTTATATTAGATTTCGAATTAACAAAATGCAGAATCTATGCGATTCTGTATTTTGTCGTATAACCTTTTATTCTTATGAAAATATTCTTAGACACAGCAAACATTGAAGATATAAAAAAGTATGCCGCTTGGGGAATTGTTGACGGAGTAACAACAAATCCGTCTTTGATTGCAAAAGAAGGCGCAAACCTCGAAAAGCGAACCAAGGAAATTGCAGAAATAGTAGACGGTCCAATCAGCGCGGAAGTAATCTCTACCGAAGCGGAAGGAATGGTCAAAGAAGCCCATGTATATACAAAATGGGCTCCAAATATTTACGTGAAAATCCCAATGACCTCTGAAGGCCTAAAAGCAGTAAAAGTTTTGAGCGCAGAAAAAATAAGCACAAACGTAACTCTCGTTTTCTCCCTCGGACAAGCACTCCTGGCCGCAAAAGCCGGAGCAACCGTAGTCAGTCCGTTTGTTGGAAGACTGGATGACATTTCACAAGACGGAATGGCATTAATCGAAGAAATAGTTCAGGCCTACAGTAATTACGATTTCGAAACAGGAGTACTGGTAGCAAGCGTTCGAAGCCCAAGACACGTACACGAAGCCGCGATAATAGGTGCAGACATAGCAACCGTTCCACCAAAAATCCTGGAGGACTTGGTATCGCATGAACTGACAAACAAAGGCTTGAAAAAATTCCTTGAAGACTGGGACTCTGTAAAAAACAAACAATGATTGAATTGGACTTATTAAATTCAACCCTCAAAGAAATAGAAGAAGAAAATCTAAATGAACTTCTTGAAAAAATCCATGCTAGAAAACAGGGATTTTATTACACAATTGACGACGAACCGGTTGTCGAAAAAATAAACGAATTCGCAGAAAAAAACTCTGACTTTGAACACATTGTTGTATGTGGAATCGGAGGTTCAGCACTCGGAGCTATTTGCCTACAGCAAAGCCTTGGGCACCTATACAGAAACAAGCTCTTCGTCTTGGACAATATAGATCCTGTAATGATAAAAGAGCTCGAAGAAGTTATCGATTATTCAAAAACGCTATTCATCGTAATAACTAAATCAGGAGGAACAGTTGAAACCCTAAGCCAATACGACTACTTCAGCAAAAAAATAAAAGAAAACGGATATGAACTCAGCGATCACATGGTCGTAGTGACCGGTCCACAATCCAATCCACTCCGGGACGAAGCTGAAAAAGAAGATCTCGTAATTTTTGATGTTCCTGAAAATGTTGGTGGAAGATTTTCCGTACTTACGGCAGTTGGCTTACTTCCGGCAAAATTAATAGGAATCGATATTGAAAAATTACTCAAAGGTGCAAAAGTCGGGAGAGATAATTTTCTAAGTCCCGATTCTGCCATCAATCTTCCGTTCCAACTAGCCAAAACTCAATTTGACCTCAACCAAAAAGGAATAACGATGAACGTATTGATGCCTTATGCACAAAAACTCATCAAATTCGCAGACTGGTGGAGGCAACTACTCGCTGAATCTATTGGAAAAGAAAGAAAAGGGATTACCCCAATAAACGCACTCGGCGTAACCGACCAACATTCACAATTACAACTCTACAACGACGGCCCAAACGACAAATTGATTATTTTCCTAGAAATAAAAAATTTAGGAGCGGAAATAGCAATCGACTCACCATACAAAACAACTTTTGGAGAATTACTGCAAATCGAAAAGAACGCAACAGCGTCTTCATTAACAAAAAACGGTAGACCAAATATAACAATTTCAGTAGACTCCGTCTCAGAAGAAGCTTTGGGGCAACTCTTCCTACTTTTCGAAGGAGCAACCGCTTTCCTTGGCGAGTTGATGGGCATAAACGCCTTCGACCAACCGGGAGTAGAGCTATCGAAAAAACTTACAAAAGAAGCATTACTCAAATAATATGTTCACATCTTTACCCGAAGTTGGCAAACCTCTCGAACAGGAACATATCAACTTCCTAAAAACTTTCACCAAATCCTGCAGAAAATCCATTTTGGAAATGACCTTAAACGCGCAAAGCGGTCATCCGGGAGGATCTCTCTCTACACTCGACTACTTGGCTATGATTTACGTATACATAATTAGCCAAACCGGAGAAAAAGTAACCGTTTCACACGGACACATATCCCCCGCCGTTTATAGCGTACTTGCAGAATTGGGATACATCGACAAAGAAGATGTAATCAAAAATTTCCGACAAGCAGGATCGGTTTTTGAAGGACACATCACAAGACATGTGGATGGAGTGGAATACGGAACAGGGCCACTCGGCGCAGGAGTATCGGCAGGATCAGCATTCGCATTAGCGGAACAGCTCCGTAGCAAAGGCTCGCAGAGTCAGCTCTCGGGCACCCGCAGGGTCGAGACAGCGGAGGAGCCTTCTTCCCCTAACAAAAAAATTAAAAAAGTATTCGTATTAATGGGAGACGGAGAAACTCAAGAAGGACAAGTCCACGAAATGATCCACTTCTCAAAACACTACAAGCTGGACAACATGATCCTCTTCGTCGACTACAACAAAGTCCAACTAACCGCCAGCATAGAAAAAACACTCAACATCGACATCAAAAAAACATTCGAAGCGGGACATTGGAACGTGATCGAAACAGACGGTCATGATTTCCAAGCAATGTGGAAAGCCATTCAAACAGCTTATGAAGATAACGGAAAACCGGTTGTAATCATCGGAGATACATTCATGGGACAAGGTGTGGATTTTATGGAAGAAGCCGGACGAAATTTGAATCCGATATGGCATGGAAAAGCACCAAAAAAAGAAGAAGCGGCGCCACACATGAAACACTTCGAACTAAACGAAAACGAAAAATCAGAACTGGAAGAATTCAAAAAATTCATCAAATGGAGACCAACTCCATCACCATATCCTCCACTCCTCAGTGAAGTGGAAATAAACACAGGAACACCAATCGTATATCAAGCAAACGAAATGATCGCGTGCCGAAAAGCATACGGGGCATCATTGGCCGAACTCGGAGAACTAAACAAAAATGTATTGGGACTCACCGCTGACGTGGGAGGATCTGTGAATGCAAGCGCAATCGCTAAAAAAACACCGGATCAATTTATAGAATGTGGAATCGCTGAACAGCATATGGTAACGGCGGCGGGCGCATTGAGCCTCAGCGACTTCGTGCCATTCGCATCAACTTACGCCGTATTTATGTCCAGCCGGGCAAAAGACCAAGCCCGCCTCAACGACATCAACTATACAAACGTAAAAATGGTTTCCACTCACGGAGGACTTTCTGTAGGAGAAGACGGACCAACCCACCAAGCAATCGACGACGCCGGCTCATTCCTCGGAATGTTCAACACAATGATTATCGAACCTGCCGACGCAAACCAAACCGACAGAATTATTCGATACATCGCATCACATTACGGAAATTTCTATGTAAGAATGGGACGACACAACCTCCCTATTCTCACAAAAGAAGATGGTTCCCTATATTTCGACGAAAATTACAAATATGAATATGGAAAATGTGAACGCATCCGTGAAGGCAACGACGTAACAATCATAGCAATCGGAACAATGGTTTCCCACGCACTCGAAGCTCAAAAATCACTCAAAGAAAAAGGAATCTCAGCAGAACTCATCGCCGCCTCCTCCATCAAAAAATTCGACGAAACTCTCACAGATTCGATCAAAAAAACCAAAAAAGTTCTAACGGTCGAAGACCACAACACATATTCCGGACTTGGAGGACAAATCGCTCGCCATATCCAAAAGAACGGAATCAAAGTGAATAAATTCCAAATGATCGGTCCTGAAAAATACAATCTATCCGGAAAAGCCGCCGCCCTCTACG
>JAACEU010000007.1 GCA_011682355.1 Nitrospirota bacterium
CTTTTGGAGCATTTGCGGTAAATCCTTTGTTTGACAGTTTCTTTTCCAATGCTTCAATGAATTTTTGCTTTTCCGTAATTTCTTTTTTTAGTCTAATTGATTCTTTTTTGGTGTCTATCAGGTCTTTTAATGGCAAGTACGTGGTGGTTTTTCCAACATGAATGACTTTTGCTTTTGGAATTTTTTCGCCTTTATTTTTGATTTCCAAAGACTCCAATCTGGCCATCCTCATAATTGCCTCTCTTTTTGCTTCGATGTCTTTTGTTTTTGATCCGGCGTAAATAATTGCGTGGATTTTCTTTGCCGGTTCAACTCCCAGTTCCGCTCTTATACTTCTTATTCCGCTAATGATTTCGTGGATTAGTTCCATAGTTTTCTTTTCCTCATTAAACACAAGATTTTTGTCGTATTTAGGCCAATCTTCGATTATGAGCATGTTTTTTTCATCTACGAATTCCCATAGTTTTTCGGTAACGAATGGGACGAATGGGTGTAGAAGTTTCAATGAAGTTTTTAGGACATGGAGAAGGACTGGTGGGTTTATGTGCTGACCTTTGCATATTTCCAGATACCAATCGCAGTAGTTTTTCCAGATAAATTCGTATATTTTTGTTCCCGCGTCAGAAAATCTGTAGTTTTTCATGTCGCCATCAACCTCTTTGATGAGTGATTGTAATTCAGTCAAAATCCATTTATCGGCGAAGGATTTGATCATTCCGGATTCAAACTCTTTTTCAAGATCTTCTTTTGTGACGTTTATTAGCGCGAATCTTGCGGCGTTCCATATTTTGTTGATGAAATTGCGATAACCGCCGATTTTCTCCTCATAAAGGCGCATGTCGCTTCCCGGAGCACTTCCAATTACCAGACTCAAACGTACTGCGTCCGTGCCATATTTTTTGATCATTTCTAATGGATCTATACATGTTTCCGGTCTGGATTTGCTCATTTTGTTGCCATGGCGATCTCTGATCAATCCGTGAAGATATACGGTGTGGAACGGTATTTCTTTTAGGGTGTACGTGGTCATGATGATCATTCGGGCCACCCAGAAAAACAGGATGTCGTAGCCCGTTTCCATGACAGATGTTGGGTGGAAGTATTTTAAATCTTTGGTTTTCTTTGGCCATCCGAGTGTTGAAAATGTCCACAGTCCGGACGAGAACCAAGTATCAAGCGTGTCCGAGTCTTGCTTCCATTTATCGTTTTTGCATTTCTTGCATTTGTTTGGTTTTTCTTTGCTGACTTCTATTTGATCGCAATTTTTGCAGTACCAAACCGGGATTCTGTGACCGAACCAAATCTGTCTGGATATGCACCAGTCGTGTAGATTTTCCATCCAATGGAAATACGTTTTGTTGAATTTTGTCGGAAGGATTTTTATTTCTCCGCTTTTTACGACTTCAATCGCCTTTTCTTTGATTGTTTTTTTCTTGTTTCCTTCTTTTATGATTGGCTTGTCTACGTTGATAAACCATTGTTTTGAAATGAGCGGCTCAATTGGGTGATTGCATCTGTAACAGATGGATAAGTTGTGAGTATAGTCTTCGATTTTTTCTATCAATCCCATTTTGTCCATGTCTTTTACTATTTCTTTTCTGCATTCGAGGGTTGTCATGCCTTCGTATTTACCGCAATTGCTCATCATTCTCCCCTTTTCGTCGATTACGGACTTGATCGGAATTTTGTTTCTTTGAGCTATTTCAAAATCTACAAAACTGTGGGCCGGGGTGACTTTTACGGCGCCTGATCCGAATTTTGGATCAACTTCTTTGTCGGCCACTACCACGACTTCGAATTCCCCTATTGCTCCCGGAATCATATACTTATCCCCTATCATTTTTTTGTATCTTTTGTCGGATGGATGTACAGCTACAGCCGTATCTCCAAGTTTGGTTTCCGGTCTTGTAGTTGCCAAAACAAATGGTCCGTATTTTATCCAGTACAATTTTTCCTTTACCTCTTTGTATTCTACTTCGTCGTTTGCAAGTGTGGATTCACAGCGCGGGCACCAGTTTACGATTCTGTCTCCCTTGTAAATCAGACCGTCCTTATACATTTTTATGAATGTTTCCTGGACCGCATCTGTAAGCCCTGTGTCGAGGGTGTATCTTTCTCTGCTCCAGTCACAGCTTGATCCCATTTTACGAATCTGGTTCCTGATAGTGTCTTGAGATTTTTTTATATACTTATGGACTTCTGTTAGGAAATCTTTTCTTCCCAGATCATATTTCGTCTTCCCTTTTTTTTCTAATAATTGTTCGACTTTGTTTTGTGTGGCAATTGACGCGTGGTCGGTTCCGGGCAACCACAATGATGGTGTCCCAAGCATTCTGTTGTATCTGATCATGATATCTTGAAGTGCGAGCATTACCGCGTGTCCAAGGTGAAGGACTCCCGTGGCGTTTGGGGGAGGCATAGAAATCACGAACGGTTTTTTCTTTGGGTCTATTTTTGGTTTAAACGCTCCGCTTTTTTCCCATTTCTTATATATTTTGTCCTCGTATTTTTTTGCTGTATATGCAGATTCTATCTTGAAATCCATTAATTTTTCGTTTATATGATACTTGGTTATTTTACAGAGTAGGCTTAATTGATACAATCTGTTTTGCCCGGATTGGTTGACAATAAGCCGTTTCTAGTTTAAAATTCAATAGATATAATAATAAAAATATGGCGTCAGATTTGCAGATTAATAAAGTAAGCGGAAAGCCCTCCTTGGAAGCAAAAAAGGAGTCTACTTTTGGGAAAATTAAAGAAAGTAAGGAAGTCCGAAAAGCCGCGATTGGGAAAGAAGCGATTGCTGAGGCTGTCGGTCATGGTGAGGCGGTTGCCGAAATGGGCGAGGTTGGTGAGGTTGCGAAGGAGCGGGCTGAGCAAAAAGGTGGTGCTGTACGTGCCGGTGCGGCCAGAGTCGCGATTGATCCGGAAACGATTCGAGCAAATTTGCTGAAAAATCTCCCGAATGAAAAAGTAATGCGCAAACAAATCGAAGGCGAAATAAGGAAAGAAATAAAATATCTTCACAATAAAGCGGTGAAATTGATGGCTGTGCCAAGTGGTATGAGTTTTTTTGAGATCGCGAACTTGATGAAAAAAATAAGGGAATTGAAGGGAATTTTGGTTGAACTTTTAAAATCTTCGATGGAAAATCTCAAAACTCTTTGGTTGCGATTTGTTCATGGAGTGATGTAGATTTCAGGTATGGACAAACTTGTCGACGAAATTAACAAGCTCAAACGGGAAAAGAACGCTATTGTTCTTGCTCATAGTTATCAGCGGCCGGAGATTTATGATGTGGCTGACTTTATTGGGGATTCGTTGCAATTGTGCCAGGAGGCGGCGAAGACGGATGCGGGGCTGATCGTTTTTTGTGGCGTGCATTTTATGGCGGAGTCCGCTTGCCTGCTGAATCCGGGGAAAAAAGTCATCGTGCCTCATGTTGATGCCGGTTGTGCTATGGCTGATATGGTGGAGGCTGAGGATTTGAGGAATTTCAAGGCGAAGCATCCCGGCGCGGTGGTGGTTTGTTACGTCAATTCTTCGGCTGAAGTAAAGGCGGAGTCAGATGTTTGCTGTACTTCGGCAAATGCGGCCAAGGTGGTAAGTCAAATGGATGCGGACGAGATAATTTTTGTGCCGGACAAGAATCTTGCCGCTTATGTGCAGACTCAGGTTCCGGGAAAGAAAATTATTCCCTGGAAAGGATTTTGCCCCGTACATCATACGCTTACAAAGCAGTATATTGAGGGAGTGCGGGAAGCTCATCCCGAGGCGAAGATTATCGCTCACCCCGAGTGTAGACCTGAAGTTTTGATGCTTGCTGATCACGTTTGCAGTACTACCGGTATGATTGAAGCGGCGCGGCGCGATCCTGCGGAGGAGTTTTTTATACTGACGGAATGTGGAATGACCGAGAGGTTGAACCGCGAACTTCCGGAGAAAAAGTTTTACGGTCTTTGTAATATGTGTTTCGATATGAAGAAAAATACGTTAGAATCTGTTCTTGGCTGTTTGATAGACGAAAAAGAGGAGGTCCGGGTGGAAAAAAGTGTAGCGGACAAGGCCAGAAGTGCGTTAGATAAGATGCTTGAACTTTCATAATAGCGGACAACAGTATGGACAGAAAATCGATAGTACAATTCACACATCGGGCGGATAATTTTTTGGAAATCGGCAATTCCACGTATAAACAATGGGTTTTTAGGTATACTTTTTTGGAATTGGAGAAGGATTTGGGCACGAAAGGTGATGTCAGTACGGATTTGTTGTTTGCGGATGGAAAATTTCAGATTACGGGAAAAATAGTTTCCAGAAGCGAAGGGATTGTCGCCGGTGTTAGCGAAATTAAATATTTTTTGGTGGATTCCGATTCGAATTTCAGACCAAGTCTGAAGGGACCGTTTGATATAAATTTCAAGGTCAATGATGGTGATTTTGTAAAAGCGGGAGACGTAATTATGGAAATTACTGCGGATGTACATGATCTTTTGGCTGTTGAACGTGTTGTTTTGAATTTGCTTATGAGAATGAGTTCTGTGGCTACATTTACCGGAAAGATTGTGGATTTGGTGAGGAATTCGGCGAATGAGTCATCGGAGGGGTCGGCGAATGGGAGCAATGTTTTGATCGTTCCCACTCGGAAGACTTTGTGGGGATTATTAGACAAAAAAGCGGTTTTGATCGGTGGTGGCGGGACTCATCGGATCAGCCTCACGGATGCGATAATATTGAAAGATACACATTTGGATATTTTGAAGCGGAATTTTGATGATGTTTTTGCGAGAATAGAAAAGGGAGAAAATGATTTTAGATTTTTGGAAATTGAAGTTGATAATCAGAAAGAGGTCGTGGAGGTGGCTGAGAAATTTTCAGAATTAACGAAAAACAATAAATTGAACTCAATTGGGGTCGTTATGATGGACAATATGTCTGCGGCCGAGGTTTCTGAGGCCATGCAAGATGTCCAGAGCCGTGCATGCTACGATGACGTGCTGTTTGAAGCTTCGGGCGGGATTACCGGGGAAAACGTCTTAGAATATGCGAGAACGGGCGTAGATGTAATCTCTATGGGTTGTCTGACGCGTTCTGTCCCAAATTTTGATATGGGAATGGAGGTGGTACTGTAGATCCAGTTCGGGTTGGCGTGCCCTCATGCTCCCAGAACTTCGCCGTAACTCATAGTTTCGCTTTAGGTTTGCTTGATAGCATCAACATAGCTTAGTCGTGTCTTGGGGTCGCGACGTATGTCCTCATTCCCGCCGATAAACCTGCACGAATTCGTGTTGAGCGTGGGCTAGTTTGTGGTGGTTTTCGCAGAGGTATTCAAGCCCTTCGGGTGAATGCGATTTGGTAAGAGCGTAGCCGTTTATGTGGTGTAGGTCGGATGGTGGATGGGTGCAGTCGGCGCGAGCGCATTGATTGTTTTGGCGTGCGAGCACCAGGCGTTTTACCACTATTGGAACTGTTCTTGATTTTGATTCTTTTGCTTCTCGGGCTTTTTTCTCTGCGCAATCAGGGCAGACTTTTATTGTTACTTGTTTTTCCGTCTGCGCTCTCTGAGCCGATACTACCACCACTTCAGCCTGCTCAGGTTGTGACGTTGGTGGTGCCACCGACGCTTCCGCTTCTTCCGCTTGCGCCACTGTTTTCGCTTTTTCTATCATTTTTATCAACTCTCCCAGAACTTCACCGTGACTCATTGTTTCGCCTGATTGTTTTTCTAGTTTTTGCTTGAGTGCGCGAAATTTTCGCTCGACTTTCGGGTCAACATGAAAATTTAGATTGCCCCACGCCGGTTCCAAAATCCCCCCTTCATCTCTCGCCGGAATCGAAGCTTCCGCCACCTCATCTCCCAACATAATCTCCACCGTATTTCCCGCCGGAAGTTCCACCTGGCGGCCCCGTCTAAAGCCGGACTCCACGGACAGGTCAGATTGAAAACTGTGTTTAAACACAGTTTTGTTTTTCTCTCTTTCTTTGCTAACTGAAAGGTTTAGGACAAATTGCGATTCTGTCTGCACTTTTTCCGCCCAAAACCCATCTGTTTCCGGTTTTGCCACATAAGCCACTCTCACCACTTTACTATAACCAACTTCCCCACTCTCAAAAGCCTCCCGCAACTTTGGCTTGTCCTCCAGTTTCGCTGATAATTGCAAAATTTGATCAACTTTCGGATGGCTCATTCCCGCCAGTTTCGCCGCAAATTCATGAATTGAGGTGAAACCGCGATGACGGTGCAATCTTCGCCTGCAAACCTCCGGCAACAAACCTTCAAACTTTCGCATCCAAAGCCGTGCATTCCCCCCGTATTCTTTACATTTTTGGTAAAGTTGGGAATCGCTGATAACTTGCAAATTTATTTCGGCGAAACCTCTCAGGTCCTCATTTTTTGAATTTTTGTTTCCCATGTTTTCAATCATTATTAATTAGTCAATCGCCGGTCAAATAGTGAGAGTACGCACACCTTGCGTGTATCCTCACCATACGCCTCGTTACTCCCTTGCGCAAGACCAAAATCGCAACTCTGACTTGCACGAAGTACGAAAAATCAATATAACCGCCTCAGGCTCGAACTTGAACTCGGACTCGAGGTTTTTCGCTCAATTGATGCGAGTTGAAAACTGTGTGTACACACAGTTTTTGTGCTTAATTTTCGACTTAAACCGAAAAGTTAGGGTACAGAGTGAAGTCTGAAAAACTATTGGGAATAACCTCAGAAAACGAAGTTTTTTTTGTTCAAATAAAAGAAAACAAACGGAATGGGCAAAAATATTTAATATCTGTATTTCCGTACGGAAAATAAAAGAAAAAAACCTTCCGCCAGTTTGAGGCTTATGAACCTCGGCCGAAAGCTTTTTCCGCAAATATAATAGCAAAACAAGAGAAAAAAGCAAGTTTTTTAGCAGTTTCCGCATGACCCGTTCCACTTCTCAACTCCCCTTCACCCCACACCTCCCGAAACTGTCAATCTTTTATTCCTTTACTCCCTAGAAGAATCACCGACCCATATGTTATAATATAACAAGCTTTTTATTAAACACATAAAAACGCACAAAAAAATGTTCAAGGCCCTAGAAAAATACTTTGTTTCATTCTTACTTATTATTGCTTTGTTGACCGTCAGCCTTACCGCTTCGACTACCCACGCGGCTGTTCCGCATTATTTGGGTTACGAAGGGTACCTGACAGACACAAGCGACAATGCTATTACGAGCACTTACAACATGACCTTTCGGATTTATGACGCGTTGTCCGGCGGTAATTTATTATGGACCGAAACACACCCGTCCATTACTGTTACAAACGGTTATTTTTCGGTTCAGTTAGGAAGTGTTACGGCATTGAGCTTGAATTTCGACATTCCATATTGGATTTCTTTTGAAATAGTTGGAGACACCGAAATGACTCCCCGCCAACCTATAAATTCGGTTGGTTATTCATATTTTTCGGATAATACTTACGCTTTGACCGACGCGAATTTGGATACTACCATAGACGCCAACACCGATGATCAGATAGACATAGCAATTGCCGGAGCAGACGATTTTCAGTTTGTAGCGAATATTTTGAAACTTCTTGCCGGAAGTTCCATGGAGACAGATACTATTAATGAAACGACCGGGGCGGCCGGTGTTACTATTGACGGAATCAAGTTAAAGGATGGTGGAGCGACTGTTTTTACCGGAGGAACGAATACTTTTAATATTACGAACGGCACGTCTTCTATGGATGTAGCGGCCGGTTCGGCTTTGAACGTTGATGCGAATTTGACTGTTGAATCCGCTTCGTTTGTGAATCAGGATCTTACGACTGATGCGAGCGTGGCGTTTACGGGTTTGAGTAATACTGACGCAAATATTACCAATGTTGGGGATATTGCTTTGGATAGTATCTCGAGCGATGGTTCCAATATTTCGATTGGAGCGACAAACGGTACAGACATCTTGCAGATAGGCGACGGAACGTATACCTGGGGACATGCCCCAATGGTAGGAATAGAAGGGATTTTGGAGGTGGATGGTGCTTCTTATTTTGATGGAGGATTTAGTACGGGTGGTAATTTGGATATGGCAGGGAATGATATTTTGAATGTAGACCAGATCACAGGAAATTCAACATATATTACAGTGGGTGATGTCGGCGCGGCTAGCACTAACTCTTTAGTAGCAAACGATGATTTGCTTGTGGGTGGGAAGCTTGAGGTGGATGGAGCAACGTATCTCGATAGTACGACAACTTTTGTTGATGATCTTACTCTTGGCTCAAGCGCGAAGGTTATTGCTGAATCCTACACGGATACTACCGGCAATATTTGGTCTGTTAAGGCTACGCCCGGAAGTGCAAGTACGGCGGTAGTGATGACGTTGGAGGCAGATGGGAGTAATTGGGCATCAGGGGCACATGTCCTAGAGCTCATAACCGATGACAATGATGCAATTCCATTTGTGATAAATAATGGGTCAGGTGATGTGTTCACGTTTAATCGTGCTGGATCGCTTACTATGGCAGGCAATCTGATTTTTACAGGTGGAGGACAGGTGAATACTTCCGCTAATGGTGATTTAACATTACTCCCAAACGGCACCGGAATCACAATAGTCGGTGACGCGGGCGCAACTTCGCACGCTTTGAACGCTAATGACGACTTGTTTGTGAATGGGCAACTAGAGGTGGATGGGAATGTGTGGGCTGATGGAACAGTGTATACAAATTCTATCTTTATGACAACCACCGCTGGTGGGACAACCGATGCTATGAGAATTAAATATTATGCCGATGACGGACAAAGATTCCATCTAAATAGTACAGACAATGCAGGCAACAACAATTTAATTATATCTAATTTTGCAAATAGGGACAAAGACCATGATCACGATACGCTAAGTGCTAGTCCAACTTTGTTTATTCATTCAGATACCGATGTCGATACCGACAACGCGGAATATCTTGGTTTGACCTATACGGGCCTTTCCGGTGGTACGATGGAGACGGATCGGGCGACATTTGATATGACATTGCAGACGGTAGCGCCATTTGCTACCGCTACGGGTACGAATAGGGATGGTGCTGATATTATTCTGCAAACTTCATCTCCGACGAATTCAGGTACGGTTTATGGGGTGACGTCTATTGGGGCGAATACGAATAGTCACACTATTGGTGATACTGCCGATAGTTTGTTTGTGGATGGAAAACTGGAGGTGGATGGTGCGACGTATTTTGATGGAGGATTTAGTGCGGGTGGTAATTTGGATATGGCAGGGAATGATATTTTGAATGTAGACCAGATCACAGGAAATTCAACATATATAACAATTGGTGATGTCGGCGCGGCTGCCGGACATGCTTCCGCAAACGACGACTTACTTGTAGGCGGGATTTTAGAGGTGGATGGGTCGAGTTATTTTGGTAGTACTGTAAGTTTAGGGCTTGGTGTGACATTACTGGCGAGTGCTGACAGGGGTGGAATCCTATTGTCTAACTCGTGGCAAACGCCAGACACTTTTACAATGCATACGGGAACTTTGGCTAATTCTATTTTAATTTCCGAATATAACGATAGATCTTACGACTTCGCCCACGCTCTCCAAACTAATCCAACTTTGTATATTCAATCAGCAAATCAATCGGCGGACGAATGGATTTCCCTTACACACGACCAAACCGATGGTGTGATTGATGTAGGAACGGGGACTATAAAGATGAATGATAATGTAGGGATGGTTGGGAATGATATTTTGAATGTAGACCAGATCACGGGGAATTCAACATATATTACAGTGGGTGATGTCGGCGCGGCTACAGGACATGGTTTGGCGGCAAACGATGATTTGCTTGTGGGCGGGAAATTGGAGGTGGATGGTCAAACCTATATAGATCAGTCAATCTTTTTAAGTGGAACTCTGCAAATGAGTAGTGGCGGAAGTATTACAACTACTTCTGCGGGAGATTTGACTTTCCTTCCCGACACCACAGGAATTACAATAGTAGGTGACGCTGGGTCGACTTCGCACACACTTGCGGCAAACGACGATTTATTCGTAAGCGGAAAGTTGGAGGCGGATGGGGACGTGTATGCAGATGGACTATTTTATGCCGCTACTGGAATTAGAGGTATAGGTGATCAATATGGTGTTGTATTTGGAGCGGGTAGCGACGCTAAACTTGGTTATTATAACAATCAGACTCCAGACGCGCTTATTTTAAGTGTGGGTGCTGATAGTAATGGGTTTATAATCGCAGAAAATGCGGATACGGGTACCGATTTCGGCCATACCCTCCAAACCAACCCAACAGTATTCATCCACTCTGCAGACGCTACAGACACGACTCAATGGCTCTCCTTCGCGCACGATCAGACAGACGGTCGAATCCAAACAGGAGCGGGGAACATAAGCATAGGTTCCGGCAGTGATTCACATTCACTTACAACACCGAACGATTTATTTGTGAGTGGGAAGATGGAGGTGGATGGGGTGACTTATTTTGATGGGGCAGTTCAGTTTTACGCGCAACCAACAATCAATGATGACCTTCCTCTTAATTTTGGTACATCTTCGGATGCTAAACTGTATTGGAATACAGCACAAACACCAGATGCCTTATCTTTATCGTTAGGGACAGACAGTAGGAGTCTCCTTATAGTTGAAACCGGAGATCATGCGGTCGACATGGGACACGCACAACAAACCAACCCAACAATATTCATCCACTCTGCGGACGCGACGGACACGACTCAATGGCTCTCCTTCGCGCACGATCAGACAAACGCAGTTATCGAATCCGGTGCGGGAAACATTCATTTTAATTCTTCGATCGAGACGGGGGCTTATGAGTTTTCCGAGGACGCGGGGTTTGTGTCGGCGATGGATATGAGTGTGTCGGCGACGCCGGCGGTGGGGACTCAGGAATCTTATACTTTTAAAATCGATGGCGAATCGTTCCTAAAGATGTACGCTGAGGCGGATAGTTCGGGTGGAATTCAGAACGAGGAACTCAGATTTTACAAGCCTATAGCGGGGGAATGGTTCACGGATGAAACTTCGACTCTGGTGAGTGTGAAGCAGAGTCCTACGACCGCGACAACGAATACAATGGTGACTTTGGAGGCGGATGGTACGAATTGGTCAGGAGGGTATGTTTTGCAACTTATTACAGATGATGCTCAAGCAGTTCCTTTCGATATTACAGATGGATCAGGAAGTGTATTTCAGGTTAGTCGCGCAGGTTCGTTGAGTATGGATGGAAATTTATTTTTCGATGGTGCCGCTGGAATATATACTCTTTCAAATGGTAATTTATCGTTAGTCCCAAACGGCACCGGAATCACAATAATCGGTGATGCGGGCACGCAGGATAAAATGGGAACGCCTCTCAATGATGATTTATTTGTGAGTGGAAGGCTGGAGGTGGATGGGTTGGCTTATTTTGACGCAGGTGCTATTTCTGCCGGCAATATGCAGATGGGGAATAATAATGCAGTTACATTCGGAAGCGGGCAGGTTTCTGCTATGCGTTATTCTACATACCAGGACCCTGACGCGTTGTATATTGGGGTAGCTACAGCGAGTAACAGCCTTATGATTGGGGAAATGGCTGATTATAGTGTAAACGTTGCCCATGCGCAACAGACAAACCCCACCATATTCATCCACTCTGCGGATGCTACAGACACGACTCAATGGCTCTCCCTCGCCCACGACCAAACAAACGCAGTCATCGAATCCGGCGCGGGAAACATTCATTTCAATTCTTCAATAGAAACGGGGGCTTACGAATACACCGAAGACGGAGGATTCCTATCGGCGATGGATATGAGCGTATCGGCTACACCGGCGGCGGGAACACAGGAATCT
>JAACEU010000092.1 GCA_011682355.1 Nitrospirota bacterium
AGTTATATTTTAATTGTAAACTAATAATTTACATCAAACAAATAGTTCTAATTTCATCCAGCCGCCCGAGCCAAAATCTACTTCTTCAAAATCTCCTTCTTCGCCTTCCCAAAAACCAAAGCACTATACAACCACTGAAGTTTTTTTTCAGGTTTGCTGTATTTATCTCTTTTCAGTTTATCCAATTCTTCCTTTTTTAATTTCATAATTCCTTGAGATTTAATAATGCCTCAATATCCAAATTATCCTTATCCCTCCGCGCTTTCCTCTTCATCCTAATTAAATCATCAATATTCACCACTGGCAACTCCATCTCCCAAACCTTAACAATTGTTTTACGCTTGTAAAAATCACTAAAATCTACTGATTCTTTAACAATTATATCAATATCAAGCTGAATTCCAGTGTTAGAAATGTAAGTATATGCTTTTAATCCTTTCTTTTTCATAAACTCATTCAGTTTCTTCTTATTCCCAAGTTCTTTCACATTTACAGGTATCCTCTCCATATACCCAAGTCTGTGCATCAATTCATCCATTTTCTTCAAATTTGAAGGATTCAATGCAAGTAAAACATCAATATCCCCTGTAAACCTAGAATAACCATATAGATTCACAGCTACTCCACCTACTATTAGATATTTCACTTTAGCCTCTTCCAAGTTTTTAAATACTTTTTTGTATAAGTTCATACCAAAAATTAATTCATAAAAATTCTACATAAAAATCACCTCTTAACCAACCTCTCTTTCTCCTGCTTCCCAAGACGTTTTATCTGACATTCACGCTTCATCGCTTCGGACTTCGTTTCAAACTCCTCACTGTAAACAATTTTAACAGGGCCACGACCACGCGTATAACGAGCCCCATCACCTTCATTGTGCTTCTTCTCGCGCTCAGCCAAATCAACAGTATAACCTGTATACAAAGAACCATCATTACAACGCGCAATATAAACGTAAAATTTTGACATACTTAAAATCTACCTCTTCTCCTCAATAAACGTAAGAGCAATCCCCTTCTTATCTCCACGCCCGGTTCGACCAATTCGATGAATGTAATCATCGTGCGTGCCCGGCATATCATAATTGATGACGTGACTTATGTTATCAATGTCCAAACCACGCGCCGCAACATCCGTCGCAACAAGTATTTGAACCTTGTGCTTCTTAAACGCTAGCAAAGCTCTCTGACGTCGTGATTGTGACTTATCCCCATGAATAGAATCCACTGCGAAACCTCTTGAATAAAGAGTCCGAGAAAGTTTATCAACTCCACGCTTCGTTCGTCCAAAAATCAAAACCTTTCGAAACTCATTTCCCTCCAACAACCCTTGAAGAATATCCACTCGATTCTGATTTCGTCCAATATGAACAACATCCTGATGAACATTGGCCGCAGTTTCCCGAACCTTCACTGAAATCTTGAGAGGATTATCAAGAAAAGTTCGAATCAAATCTTCAATTTGCCTCGAAACAGTCGCAGAAAAGAAAAGAGTATGTCGCTTTGTTGGAAGCTGTTCCAAAAGAAACCTAATATCATTAATAAATCCCATATCCAACATACGATCGGCCTCATCTATAATCACATTTTTAAATTGATCCAAATGAATAAGACGACGTTTACTAAGATCCATAATTCTACCCGGCGTACCAATAATAAAGTTATTACTCCTTTTCAATTTACGAATCTGAAAAGCCATATTAGTACCTCCGATACAAAGAGCCGAGTGAATACCCAAACCATTTGCAAAACTCATAAACTCCTCTTCTATCTGAAGAGCCAGCTCACGTGTTGGAGCCAAAATCAGAACTTTTTGATTTTTGTCATTCATAACTTTGTGAAGCATCGGAAGCAAAAATGCCGCCGTTTTACCTGTTCCGGTATTGGCAATTCCAACTACATCTTTGCCTTGAAGCAAATGAGGAATAGCCTGATCCTGAATAGGCGTAGGTTTTTTATATCCCTTTGCCGCAACATTTCGTTTTAGTCGATCGTCCATATAAAAATCATCAAAAGCGTGCTGTGGTTTATATTCCTCTTGCTCTTCAACGGCAACAGCCTTATTCACAAATTTTTGCACATCAATATTACTCCCTTTTTGAGAGAATTTTTTCTTATTCCTAAAACGTGGCGGTCTTCTTCTTCCGCCAAATGATCTTCGTCCCATGGCTTGAAAAATTAATTAGAGCACAATCCTACAATGAAAATACACAGAAGTCAATAGCTACGTCTTAGAGCAAAAACTCTACTTATAATACAGATTTGCTCCATCCTCATAAACAACTGCACCAGTCATTCTATCCACAATTTCCATGTTAATGTGGTACGTCCCCGGCTCCGACCATTCTATAGGCAAAACTATATCTGAAGGACTCGTTTGACCGACGCGAATATGAATATTTGAATATCGCCCGCTATTCACAACATCCCCATCTTCATTCGTAACGGTAAAAGTAAGAACAGACTCCTTATCCTCGGGAAATTTCACACGAAATTTCAAAGTATTATCCTCTAAACCATCATACAAAAGCTTTTTCAGAGAAATCTCATAATCGTCATTCACAGAATCCACAATATCCACAGACCCTTCATCCAAAGTTTCATTCACGCCAAAAACATTCACACCCAAACTACCTCCTTGCAAAAAGAACAAACCTGTAAGAACAGTAAAAGCGACAAGCATAACAGCAACCAAAATTGAGACACGTTTTTTCATAATTTTATTCTTAAAGTCTAGACATAGGATAAGATACCATAAAACAAAAAATTGTAAAATCTTCAACGCCTTACCTTAAACCTTTTTAATCTTAACGCATTCAAGACTACACTCACAGAAGAAAACGCCATTGCTACCGCAGAAAACATTGGATTCAGTAAACCAAGCGCCGCCACGGGAATACCAACAGAATTATAAATGAACGCCCAAAACAAATTCTGCTTTATATTTCGCAAAGTCGCGTGTGAAAGCTCGATAGCCTCCACAGCCTTCATCAGATCACCCTTTACAAGAACAATATCACCAGATTCAATCGCAATGTCTGTACCGGTCCCCATGGCAATCCCGACATCCGCAGTCGCAAGAGCGGGAGCATCATTGATTCCATCCCCCACCATTGCCACAAATTCACCTTTTTCCCTCAATTCACGAATCTTTTCAGTTTTACCTTCAGGTGTTACCTTTGCCAAAACTTCATCAATACCAACTTTTTTTGCAATAGCATGCGCAACTTTCTCATTATCACCAGTCATCATCAAAGTCTTAATCCCCTGTTTATGAAGTAATTCTATAGCTTTTTTTGAACTTTCCTTTTCCTTATCTTGTAAAGCTAGAATCCCTCTCTGTTTTCCTCCTACAGCAAAAAATAAAACAGTTTTTCCATCCCCTGATAGACTCTCGGCCTTTTCATCAAGCTCTGCACATCTCATAACCTTCTTTTTCTCCAAAAACTCTTTATTTCCAATAATTACTTCATCCTCTCCTATCTTTCCAACAATTCCCTTTCCCGTAACTGCTTCCACACCCTGAACATCAAGATTCTCAAAACCCTTGTCGTCAGAATAATCAACAACCGCCTTGGCCAAAGGATGCTCAGACTGATGTTCCAAAGAAGCGAGATACTGAATAAGTAAATTCTCATATTTATCCTTCTGATTTGGAGTCACACCATTCAAAGCAAAATCTTCTACAACCTTCTCAGGCACCTCATACACAACGAAATCAGTAACTTTTGGCTTCGCCTCGGTAATAGTTCCGGTCTTATCAAAACAAATCGTAGTTATTTTTTTAATTTTC
>JAACEU010000093.1 GCA_011682355.1 Nitrospirota bacterium
GGTTCCATACATGCTGGTAGTTGGCGAAAAAGAAGAGAAGGACGGGGCTGTTGCGGTGCGCGATTATGCCACAAAAAAGCAGAATGTGATGAAGTTGAAGGCGTTTCTGAAAAAGATCGAGTCTGAAAATTCTATTTAGCCGCTTTGTCTTGTTTTGTTTTGGCTGTTTCTGCCGGAGTCATGTATTTCATACCTGTTATGTGTGAACCACCTACTATCGAGATAAGTTTTTCTCCTTTGTCACTTTTTATGATATCTTTGAAAATCTCTTCGAATTTGTTATAAGCTTGGTTAATTTCGTTTTGTCTTGCTTGTCCTTCTTTTGTAGTCACGTCTTCAACCGGTTCCGAATTGAATATTAAGTTTGTTACTCTAGTCAGCTCTTCGTTTTCGTATGCCATTACTACTTTTTGGACAATTTGATTCAACTCTCCGATAAACTGGGTTGGTGGCGTGGTAGGCGATACTATTGTCCCACTGTTTAGCGTTGAATTATCCAGTCTCTGATATGTGTCTTGTGCTGATGTTCTTGCTTTTTCGAATTTATCAGTCATTATCCCTTCAAAACGCACATAGGATTTGACCGCCTCAGCTAGTTTGTCAATATATCCGTATTCGGATAGTGATTTGAAATATTGGTTAAATCCCGGGAATACATTTGCATATCCCTCAACGGTCAAGAATTTCTTACTACCTGTCGTTGATTTACATGCATCCGTGATTACACCTGTTGAGGCCGGTGGTAAAAAGGCGAACATGTCGTCATGATCGAGGTTTTCTCCGTTTCTTAAGTCTTTATTGATACGATTTTGAGTACCGTCATTCGGTATTGCGTATCTCCATAAGAATTCATCTACAGCGGCTGTTGGCGTACTGTTCATTTTATTGTCTTTGTCAAACCAGCTAACCCATTGTTTGTAATCATCTACTGTGAATGTATGTTTTTGTCCATCCTCACGGGTAACTGTAGAACACATGTATTCCAAAATCGGGAATTTGTGGAGCATTTCCGAGTTCATATGCGCCATTCTATCGAAACTCAAAATTGTTCTTCCGTGCATGTTCTCTGCCGCCACTCCCTCAATCATGTAATAAAGTTTTTCTTGCATGGTTGCTTTTCCAAAATCGAGAGAGAAGAGAAGCAGACCTTCGTACTCGTGCGGGTCTACGAATTCGCCTCTCTTATGTGTATCCAGAAGTACCGCCAATCTTCTTCCCGGACCTCCTTCTACACCTTCCAGCTCCTTACCTTTTTCGTAATAACTTTTGGCATTCGATAGGTATGTAGATTTTTGTTGTCTGTACCATTCGTTGAATTGGCCTTCTCCCCACAACGAATCTATTGCGTCTTTGAGGAAGTCTGCACCGGTTCGGCTGTCTGTTGAGCTTACTTCTGTGTTCGGATCACCATTTGACGGAATTGGAATTGCGAGAGACGGATCTACGAATTTGTTTATATTTTTCCAGAAATCAATATTGTCCCATCTCATTTGTCCTTTTTCGTTTAGAGCTGTTAGTGCCGCTTTCATTTCATCTCTGTTGCTTGTTTTTTCCAGTCTTTCGATGATTTCGTGTACACCTTTTTGGTC
Source organism: Nitrospirota bacterium (assembly GCA_011682355.1). Lineage (GTDB taxonomy): Bacteria > Patescibacteriota > Gracilibacteria > UBA1369 > LOWO2-01-FULL-3 > JAACEU01. The sequence continues at coordinate 1,590 of JAACEU010000093.1, forward strand.
GAATGACTCTTTGAATTGTCCCATTTCTTCATTTTCGGCGGATTGATTTATTCTCTGCATTTCCGGAGCCCAGAATGGTAGGTTTTCACCCATCTTTGAGTACCTTTCCTTCTGTCGTCTTTCTTGTCTTCTAACATAGTATTCCCACATTGATTTACCCATTTCCCAAACGTCATTGACACTCATGAATCTCGTATTTACCCACATAGCTTTGAGCCAGCTTTGTTCCACTCTTTCCATCCCTCCTACTTTGTGAATTTCTTCGTATGGTAGGGCTTCTTTGTAAAAGGCCGGTTTTGCTAATTGTACATCTGATTTTGGGCCGGCTGACGATTCTCCTTCTGCAAATTCACCCTCGGGAATTTCGCCCGTCTCTCCGGGTTCTGTTGGCTGTGTTGGCTGTGTTGGAGGATATTCCATTGGCTCTCCCTGCTCTATTGGCACCGGCTCGTACTGTGTAGGTTGTGCGGGTTGGATATCCTGTATTTGCCCCTTGTTCGCCAATTCGTATAGATTTCTTGCGTTCACTTTTTTCTTTTGGACTGTGGCTCTTTTTTCTGCCCCGCCTTTGGCGGGATCTTCGACCGGTGGTACTGCGGCTATTGCCGGTTCCGGCTCTCCCCAATTAGGATCGTTGTACCCTACTTCATATTCTATCTCGTATTCACCGCCACCCAAAGGTTTTAGCTTTCCTGCTCTTCTTTTGCCGTTATGTTCAAAATATATGTCTTTAGTTTCTCCTTCTTGTGGAATTGTGATTGAGTCCTGAGGTACTCCTCCTATCGCCCTATACATTTCTTCGCGTTCAGGAGACGAACCTTGGATAAATCCTGCACATTCTCTGTTTCTTGCTTCTATCGATTTGTTGACGGTTTCTTGCATATTATCCCCGGAAATATTTCTTTGATAATTATTTTTCTGTAGGAATGATCCGAATTCTCCGAGTTCAAAATCTTTTTGTTTTCTGTCGAAATAAAGCGCTGAATTAATCGAATATGGGAGTAAATGTCTCGATGTTTTTGTCACTGTATTGTTCAGCGAGATATACCATTTGCCGTTTTTTTCATATACTTGCTCTACCCTGAACGCTTCTGGATTTTCTCCGGTTTTGGAAAATGTTTCTCCTTCCAGTTTTTGGAGTGTTTTGTAACCTAATTCGAATCCGTATTGTTTGTTGAAATAATCCGGAGAATCGATGTCTTCGTGTCCGTCCAGAGCATCCATCATCCCGAGGAAATTTTTGTAACTTGATTCGACTGTTATTTCTTTTCCATCCTCAACTACCGAATATTCCACCATTAATTGTCCCGGTGATTGGGCTTCTATTATTGGCGAACTCTCTTTTTCGTAGAAAATTCGTTTGATTTTCACTTGTTGTCTTTTTTGAGTTGTACTTCCTGTTTCTTTACTGATCTCCAGCCCAGCTGTTGGATCTTTACCGGTTTCCAGGAACCAGGTAGTAAGTTTTTGGACTTTATTTAGGTCGAATCCGGCTCTTTTTGATAGGAATTTTAGCGCTCGGAATCTTGCGAGCATTTTTGCCATGTGATTTGTCCATTTTTCGTTAATTTCTGCGCTGTTTTTACGAATCTTGTCTATTTCGTTGTCGATTTCTTTGATTCTTTTTTCGTTCCCTCCTTGTTTCAGAAGTCTTTCTTCCTCTTTTACCAGAGTGAGTATTTGCCTGTCCATTACGTTGAGTTTTTCGATTAACTCTCTTGGAGGCTGTTCGATTGACCAGTTTGTGTCCGGAGTTTTGGAGACAGTCTCGGCTTTTTTCTCCGTTGTTTCTGTGGTTTCCGCTATTAAATCTTTGACTTTCTCGGTGGTTTCTTCTTCCTCTTTTACTCCTCTTAATTTCTTTGTTTCTTTTTTAGCTTTTTCTTTGTTGTTGATGAATTCCGAATTGATTCCTCCATCTATTCTTTTCAATTTGTCGTGCAGTTCCGCTTTCTTTTCCTCATCACTTCCTTCGATTGTTGCTACTAAGGCGTTGAATAAGTGTAATCCGTTGTCTCCTCCAACAAATATTCGGCCCTCGGCGATACCTTTGATGAGGTATTTGTAATCGTCTTTGGCCATTTTGTTTGGGTCGTTCGCAATTTCGTGGACCTTTCTAAAGGTTTTTTCTTGGAAATTATTGCCTTGGTTTTGATAGAGCTCCGCAATTTTGTTTCCTGTT
>JAACEU010000094.1 GCA_011682355.1 Nitrospirota bacterium
CACGATATAGTGACCACCGGTCACCGCTCGCCTACGCGTCGCTTCGGCTCGCTATAGACCGGATGGAATTCGTGGAGAGTACGGGGTATTTAAAGATGTTTTCCTTAATTTTATCCTACTCCATTCACAATCTGTAAATTATCTTTTAGACATAATTGATGCGGTTTCAAAAGAAGAACCACGATATGAAAAACAACTTAATAATTTCAAAAAGAATCTAAAATAAAGGATAGTTGAGGAGAGTTTGACACGGATGATTAACTTCCAATTTATGCATTAGTCAAAACGCACTATTTGATTTTTGCACTTATCTTTATTAATAGCCGTGATTATAACTGAAATCGGGAGCAATTATTTAAATAGCCAGCTCGTTTCTATGGCTGGAAGGGTGAATAATCAATGGTTGGGGCATTCGTGGACACACAGTATGTATTGGATAGTTATTCGGCAGACTTGGACAAGGCAATCTTCTCAATCCAAAGCCCTCTGACACAAGGGTACACGTATCTCCGAAAAAATCGTAAGGCCAAAACAGTTGAAAAATTATTTGATGAATTGGACAGTCTCACTCAGGTGGAGAAGGAAGAGCTGATAACTGAATTGATAGCATATCTCCCGAAAGATTCGAGCATGGCCGAGTTCGAGCGAGCCAAGACAGAGCTTGCGAATTTGGAAAAAAATGTCAAGATAAATGACTTGCTGAAAGAGCTGAAGATAAAATACGAGCGCTTGAAACCAAAGGACCAAGTGGAGATATTGAAACTTTCGATTTATAAGACCCGTCCTATGCTTGTTGCATTACGGGACTTCATATCTCAAAATATGATGGAAGCAAAGGACGTTGAGTCATTGATGGTTATAGATCAGGCAGTATACGTTGCTGGGACACTATGTGATGAGATTCTATTTGCCATCGAGAAGAACCAAAAGGAAAAAGTGGAAAGCTTCAATATGTTTCTGTTCTTTTTGCTACTGTCTTTAGAAGCTATCCGTCGTCGCACTGTAAAACCAGAAACTCTTTACGACAACATCGCGTTCATTACAAGTTTTGTTGAAAAAACCCGTGAAGAACGGAGCGTTGAAATAAAACAAAGCGTGTTTGGAGTCGCGGGATTCGCATGATAAATTCAATAGATTCCAATGTAGTCATAGCCGTGGCTAATCCAATGGATTACTCACACAAAACCGCAGTTAAAAGCGTCCAAGAACTCGAAGAATTAATGATTCTCCTGAACGTGTTCACAGAAAGCAAAGCGACCATACTCAAAAAATACAACAAAGCTCTTGCCAAATCACTCGTCGAGATAAGAAAAATCAAAGCGGAGAGGAGTTCTATTCTCTTTGGTAAGCTCGTTGTACAAAGTCTTGAAAAGATTAAGAAAAATAACTCTGAACTGGAAGGGTTCATAGATTTGGTTTATTCCCAACTTCGAACCTGTGAAAACCAGCAGGACATAGCTAGTTCAATCAGCCGGCTCAATGTATTCGGGACAGCTTTGATTAAGTCCCTTGTAGAAATCCTAAGAAATGAAAATTCTGACATAGAGTTTTACGAGCCAACTGATGAGTTCAACGAAATGCACCTAACAATCTATAACATGATTGCTGGCGCGTATTTCCAAGATCGTAATGATAAGGTTATTTATGTCGATTGTATGACTTTAACACAAATTGAAAACAAACCACTCACATTCCACACGTTTGACGATGAATTTTGCAAGACTGCAAAAAGCACTACGAAGGCACTCCCACAGAAATATTCAAAACTGGTGGAATTTAATAAATTAAAAACAAAATGAGGGGTGCTACTTGACCTGGTCAAGCAGTCCTCCCGAGGCTTTGGTGATGTCATGATAAAAAAATGTAGCCCAATTAATCTGACTAAACTGAACAAATACATCGATATCGTGATGGGCATCTTGTTTATTCCATTGTTGGTGAGTAGTATTGCATTGTACTTCCTCCCATCTGGTCAAGCTTCTGGGTTAGCCGTGTTTATGGGGATTAACAAAACCATGTGGACAAACTTACACGGGAAAATCGGATGGGTATTCATTGGATTGATAATTGCGCACCTTGTTTTGCACTATGACATACTCAAGTGTTGGGCGAAGTTCAAATGAACTGGTTGATACTGACGATTGTCAGCATTCTTCTTGCGGGGATAGGTGCATCGATACATCGCTATATCTTGCGGGACGAACACGTTATCAGCTATGGATTCTTGTTCACGTTTTTGTCGGGTTTGTGTTTCATCCCAGTGCTTTTCACTGAACCGATTGTGTTGCCTCAGACAAACGGTGCTTGGTTTTTGATTATCGCGACAGCGATACTATGGTTCACAGTAAATGTCATTGGATTCACCGCAGTGAAAAAAATCGAGTCAACCCTTGGAAAACCGCTTGCCGTAAGCAAAGTGCTGGTCGTGGTGGTGTTATCCGTTCTCATGTTGGGAGAAGCCATAAATGAATGGAAACTAGGTGGAACATTGTTGTTGATGGTTGGAGTTCTCGTTCTCACTTGGCAAAAAGGATGGCTTGGGCATTTACGTGATGAGGGTGTGCAACTGATGTTAGTCAGTGCAGCGATAACAGGTGTAATCGCAGTTCTCGACAAGTTCAACATGGGGAATATCTCTCCAAATTTGTATGGATTCATGATGTACATGTTTGCCGCAGTGTTGTTGGGTGGAATGACCTCGTACAGAATACCTCAACTGAAGAAAACTATCAAGAACAAATGGAAGGCAATTCTGTTTGTGACGGCGAGCTATGGCGCTATGTACTATTTCCTACTCAATGCCTACAAACTGGCGGATGTGAACGTGGTTTATCCAATATACCATTTGAACATGTTGTTGACCGTGGGGTTGGGTTACTTCTGGCTTGGGGAAAAAACACAGTTCAAGCAAAGATTAGCCGGTGCTGGGTTGATGATCATTGGTGCGATACTAATCGCATTGGGCGCCTAGTTTTTATATGAACAAATCGGAGGTTAGCGAAACGTTGGGTAGTTGATGTAACTATTATAAGTGGGAATGCTACAATTTGGATATGAACTCAGTTTCAACGTCCAAAGCGAATAGGCGTGTTCTCTTCAGAGAGGGAAAACAGAGGGGGTTGATAATAAGGGCAAAAACTGAAAATAGTTTTACGTGGGAAGAATTCGCTGATGTTCTCGGAGTGTCTGAATTAACGCTGAGGCACGATTGGAGAAATGAAATATATTGTATCTCTACAGAAAAATTAGGTCTATTGCTTAGTCTTTTGCCCAAGTCTGTTTCTAAAAATGTGAAAAAGGACATAGTCAAGATTTATCCACAAAATTGGGGTCAAATAAAGGGGGGGCAAAGATCCGTTGAAAAATTGAAACGGCGAAAGATTATTCGACAGCCGTCTCAAGGGAATGATTTGGCGGAGTTTTGTGGAATAATGTTAGGGGATGGTTGCCTTCTTAAGGATAGGATTTACATCTACTTTAATGCTAAATTGGATAAACAGTATTTAGCTTATACTTCTAACTTGGTAAAAAAATTATTTGGTATAGCCCCCATACAAAAAAAACATGGCTCAAATTGTGATAAGATTGCAATCCATTCTATAGAATTAGTTGGATTTTGTCAGAAGATCGGATTAAACGTAGGAAACAAAACGAAAAATCAGGTAGGCATCCCAGAATGGATATGGGAAA
>JAACEU010000008.1 GCA_011682355.1 Nitrospirota bacterium
TTTTGAAGTCCATATCACCGGCGAAGTCCTCCATCCCTTGGATGTCAGAAAGAACTTTGAATACTCCTTTTTCTTGATCAGAGACAAGTCCCATAGCGATTCCTGAAACCGGTCGTTTTATTGGTACACCCGCGGCCATCAGTGACAATGTAGATCCGCATGTACCGGCCATTGAGCTTGACCCGTTACATTTGATAATCTGTGAATTCACCCAAATTGTGTATCCAAAATCTTTTTCATCCGGAAGAACTGGGATTAGTGCTCTTTCCCCTAAATCTCCGTGTCCGATATCACGCCTGCTCGCCCCTCTCAGCATCTTGATATCACCTACAGCGTAAGGAGGAAAATTGTAGTGATGAAAATATCTTTTGGTAAGATCAGATTCCATAGTGTCAACGATCTGTGCGTCTCCGGGACCTCCTAAAGTTGTTACTGAAAGAGATGTTGTTTCTCCTCTTCGGAAAATAACTGAACCGTGAGCTCTTGGTAGAACGTCTGGGAATACAGATATTTTACGAACTTCGTCCAGCTTTCTTCCATCTATTCGAATTTCTTTTTCGAGAATGTTTTTTCTCATTTGTTTTTCGAATAGTTTGTTTATGATCTCAGCCAGAGTTCTTTTTGAAACTTCTTCCGCTTCGATTTGTTCCGCAAATGCTGTGAATACTTTTTCTTCAATTTCGTGTAGTTTTCCCTTTACATCCATCTTTGTTGGTCCAACTATTCCATCTAAATCTTCTGTTGAGACCATTCCTGATACTTTTTCTACTAATGCTTCGTCAGGTGTCACAACTTCTGCTTCGATTTTTTTAATATCGAATTGAGCCGCATAGTCGAGCTGGAATTGGCAGATTTCTTTGATATGTTTGTGCGCTAATTCTAGTGCTTCCAGAAGAACTTCTTCGGTCACCTCTTTAGCCGCGGCTTCCACCATTGTGATAGCGTCAAGCGTTCCTGCTACTACCAGGTTTAGAATTCCTTCATCAGTTTCTTCATGAGTGGGGTTTACGATAAGCTTTTCATCTTTGTACCCCATTCGGACAGCTCCGATTGGACCTTCGAATGGTGCTCCCGATAGCAGAAGTGCCATTGATGCCGCGTTCATTGCTGTAGTTCCTGGATCTACTTCCAGGTCTGCTGAAAGAGTAGTACATATGATTTGCACTTCGTTTGTTGTTCCTTTTGGGAATAATGGACGAATAGGACGGTCGATTAATCTTGAGATAAGGACTGCGTTTTCGGAAGGTCGCCCTTCACGTTTAACGAATCTACTACCTTTGATTTTTCCGGCGGCGTACATTGGTTCTTCGTAATCAACGAACATTGGAAAATATTCCGCTCCTTCTTTTCCCTTTTCGCTCATTGAAGTGTTCGCCATTACTATAGTGTCTCCCAGAGAGACAACTGCGTACCCCGTAGCATATGTTGAAATCGGGGAATTTGTGATTTTGAACTCGCGTCCTGCAAGATCCATTGTCATTGTTTTTGGTTCCATAATAAAAAATGGGTTAAATTTATTTTACCCAGTAAGGAACCAAAGGACTGAAGTAACAAGATTCAAAGTATATGCGATATACGCTGAATCCTGTAACTTAGTTCTTCCTCGCTCCAAAACCGGATGAATATTATGTTAAAGATCGTCTACTTTCTGAGTTTTAGAGATTTTAGCAGTTTCTCATAATCCTCTTTCTTGTGTAGTCGAAGATAATTCAAATGTTTTCTCCTTTTACCAACAAGTGCAAGCAGTCCTTTTCGACTGTGATCATCTTTTGGATGAGTCTCGAGATGCTTTGAAAGTTCGTTAATTCTTTCAGTCAGTACGGCTATTTGTACTTGAGATGAACCGGTATCCTTTTGGTGGGATCCATATTTGATCATTATTTTTTTCTTTTTGTCGTGTTTCATTTTAGGCGGCTTTTAAAAAACTCAGCGGGCGTTAGTTTACACAACATAGTCAATTTTGACAAGTCTAAAGGTTGTAGTAAACGTAATTAAGTGTCTTTACGAAGACACCCTCAGAGCCACTTCTTATATTTGAAGTATCCAATCATCAATACGGCCACTCCAATAATTATACCAGAAATGATTAAATGCGATTGTGCACTTTCCGCATAAGGAAGCGTACTTATATTCATTCCATAAAATCCGGTAATGAAGGTCAAAGGCAACATTACTACCGAGAATAGGGTCAGGACTTTAATCACATTATTGGTGTTGTGCGAGATAATCGACTCATTTGTTTCCTGAAGTGAAGAGGCCAATTCCTGTAAATTCTCCAGGTTGTTCCAAATCTTTTCTATTTTATCTACAATATCATCGAAATATACATCCAAGTTTTCAGGCAAAAACTTCTTATTTTTGTGCTCAAGTTGGGCCACAATCGCTCTTTGTGGCATGATTATGCGCCTGAAGTTTATTATATCTTTTTTGAATAAAAGAATTTCTTTCAGTCTATCCTTAGAATGATCCTCATCAAAAACCTCCCTTTCCAGTTCATCCAAGTGCTTACCAAGGTCATCCAGAAGCGGGAACCCGGCCTCAAACAGGTCATCAACAACCATATAGAGGAAATATCCCGTTCCTTTTCCCATATATTCTTCTTTTATCTTCTTTTTCTTCTTACATTTCTCGAATACATTCTTGATTATTGGATTGTTGTGGTGGATCGTAATAACAAAATTTTGACCAATAAATATATATAATTCTGAGGATTTCAGTTGTTTTTTCCCTCCCTGCCTTACCGGAGCGTGCAAAATCATGAATAAATAATCTTCATAGTCGTCGATTTTTGGTCTTTGATGTATCTCTGACAAACAATCCTCCAAGTCCAGATGGTGGAATTTGTATGTTTTCTTCAGGTATGAAAGGGCTTTTTCATTCGGACTGTTGATTGATACCCAGGTAAAATTTTTGTCTTTGAATTTGATTTTTTCTACGGTATTTTTTGTCATGAATGAAATATACTTTGTTGAGCAGGTTTTAGTCAACAATTGACTTTAAAAATGTCACTAGTAGAATTATAGGTATGGATTATAAAAGAGTTATCGTTGATTCATGGCGCAGTACTCAGAAAAGCAAGAGCTTGATTGTTTGGTTTGGGTTTTTACCTGCGCTTTTTACCACTACGGTTGGAATTTTGTATATGGCTTATCAATTCTTTGCGTTCAAAAAATCGTATTTATTTGAGGATGCTGAGGATAGTTTTTTTCATGATGTCGTACTTTTTATTTGGGATTTTGTTAAAGCAAATGTTTCTTTGACACTTCCTTTAGTCATTTTTGTGGTAATTTTTGCTGTTTTATACTTTTTACTGCCAACAATCGCCAGGGCTTCGGCAATTCAGGCTATTGCCAGGCGTAAAAATGGCCAAAATGCAGGTGCCGGAACAGGTTTAAGACATGGAATTATGTCATTTTTGCCTTTATTTGAATATCATTTACTCATAAAGACTTTTGCTTTTTTCTCGGTTTTGTTTGAAATGTCCTTTGTTTTGCGGAATTTAGGACCTGTTATTTTCGAAATGTTCCTTCCCGTTTTTATTTTATTCCTGATTATTAGCTTTATTTTGACCTTATTGTTCACATATACGGACTTTTTTATTGTAATTGATGATTTTGGAATATTTAAGTCTATGCAAAAGAGTGCAAAATTGGTGATTATGAACTGGAAACACACAGTTTTGATTACTATTCTGATGATTATTATTGGTATTAGAGTGATAATACAGGCGATTTTGGTGTTGCTAGTGCCATCTTTGATCGTGCTTATAACGGGATATATCACTACTATTGCTCTGCCTGCAACCAGTGTGATTATTGGTGGGATTTTCGGGATTATTGCGCTTCTTGTAGCGGCTTATTTGAATGGAATTGTGGATATTTTCTCATATACCGTGTGGACTTATACATTCTTGGAATTAAGCTCAGAAAAAGAGATTTCTGCCAGAGATGTTTTGATTGATGATATAGGCGAAAAATCCCATGACTACCATGGGCACAAAAATCTTGAGAATTAGTTCTTTTTGAACCGTAAAACATTCAAAACCGTGGCTACAAGTATGACTACAAGCGTGATCGTTATGGTTTTTGGCGCTGTGTAGATTTCGTAAAATTGGGTTTGTGGAAGCGGAAATTCTATGTTTAATACAGTTAAATATGCAATTATGAGCACAATAAAGTGCAATAATTGATCGATAATGAACGGTTTTGCCTTGCTGTCGTGGCTTAAGGCGTAGTTTATCTTTGCTTCGTCTATCCAAAAATGTAAGAAATTCACCCCTAAAACGATATAAATCAGCTGATAATAGCCATTCATGAGGAATGGAGATATGATTGCAAACCCAACGACTGCGTGGATAAGCACATGAACAAATGTTCCCCATTTGCTTCTGATTTTCCAATCTACCAGGTTTTTAGGTTGGAGAAGGAAGTCGCCGATTAAATGTGCGACTATTATGTATGGGAGTATCATTTTATTTGCTTAGGTTTTCATTCGTACGATCAACTACTGCGGCACTAATTTGTTCGGCAAGGACCGAATTTGTATCGAGTAATTTTTTGAAATCCTCTTTAGAAAGGATAAAAACCTCGCTATCAACCAGTGCTTTGGCTGAAGCGTTTCTTGGTTGCTCCGAAATCAGTGCCATTTCACCAAAAAAGCCTCCATTTGTGATTTCTGCTATGTTTTTGGGTAAATCTCCCTCTTCTTTAGGTTCGTTATAAATCTGAATATTCCCATTTTTGATGATATAAAGCGCATCCCCTTCATCATTTTCCTTAAAAATAATATAATTCGTAGGGTAGTACATGAGCACGATGTGCTGAATGATTTCTTTGTGCAGACTCTCGTCTAGATTGGAAAAAAGCGGTATTTGCTTTAGTACAGGCAATAGTATTGAAGCATCCGCATTGCTGTCTGTCATAGTTATGAGGTTAATGTGGTTATATTGTACCATGACTTTGTGCTTAATACCTTTGACAGGATTGGCGTTTTGTGCTATAGTACTCTCAGGGAAAGTAAAAAATAAAAATAAATCGGGAACTCTATGCTTACTCTGTCACAGAACAAAAAGATTGCGATCTCCGCTATTGCACTGTTTCTAATGTCTTTTATGGGAATGTTATTTTTCCTGGAGAATAATGGTGCAGATATTGAAGGGGGTAATGTGAGTATTCTTGAAGCCGGTGGTCGTGGTGAAAAAGTAGAGGGTGAAGATGGAGTTGAGGTGATAATTATCGATCCGGAAACAATGTATAGGGCTTATCTTAGTGATACTGAATACCCTATATTTGTGGTTAACGCTGAAGGTGAAATCATATTTGCGAGTGATGATTGTTGCGAGCTTCTTGGCACAGGATGTAAGGAATTTGAAGGAAATTCGTTCTTTGAGTATATAAACACAAATGATCTTCCGGATTTTGTTACCGCAGAAATGAGGGTCATGAACGATCCTAAACTGACTGAGGGAATGGGGCCGTTTAGAATGATGAGTGGTGAAAAAAATATTATTGCCCTTTTCAATGCTTATCCTGTTCTGGATGAGGATTCGAAGATTAAAGAGGTTGTATTTTCCATCAATGATATTACGGCTCAGGTTGAGGAAATGAACGCTGAAGCTAACGGAGTTGAGGCCGCGGCGTATGCTCTTGTGAGTATGAAGTAAACGAGGTAAAATGGTTGCCGTTGTTAACTTTATAGCAATGGGTAATTACCAAGCACGGAAAATTGAGCAGAAATGGCAGAAAGTATGGAAAGCTTCAAATCTATACAAGGTTGATTTGGATATGGCTGAGAACGGAGGCGGGAAAAAATACTATAATTTGGTGATGTTTCCTTATCCTTCAGGGGATAAATTGCACGTTGGGCATTGGTACAATTTTGGTCCTGCGGATAGTTGGGGAAGATATAAGCGGATGCAGGGGTACAATGTGTTTGAGCCGATGGGTTTTGACAGTTTTGGGCTTCCTGCTGAGAATTATGCCATCAAGAGTGGTGTGCATCCGCGGGAGTCGACCACGAAAAACGTGGAATACATGGTCAAACAGCTTAGCGAAATGGGAGCGATGTATGATTGGGACAAAACCGTGACTACTTCGGAGTCTTCGTATTATAAGTGGACTCAGTGGGTGTTTTTGCAGTTGTATAAGCGCGGTTTAGCATATAAAAAGAAGTCGCCTGTGAACTGGTGTCCCGGTTGTCAGACAGTTTTGGCGAATGAACAGGCGCAGGATGGCACGTGTGAGAGATGTAATAGTGAAGTTGAGCACAGGGATTTGACGCAATGGTTCTTCAAGATTCGTGATTATGCTGAGGATTTGCTGGATCATTCAGAGCTGGATTGGCCTGAGAAGACGAAAGCTATGCAGAAGCATTGGATTGGAAAGAGCACAGGTATTGATATTACTTATAAGGTGGAGGGAACGGACGATTCCATTTCTGTTTACACCACGCGTCCCGATACGAATTTTGGGGCAACTTTTGTGGTTGTGGCGCCGGAAAGTGAGTTTGTAGAGCGGAATTTTGATAAATTCGAGGACAGTGCGGCCGTTCAGGTGTACATTGATAAAGCACGTAAAAAAACTGATATAGAGCGTATTGCGGAGGGCAGAAAGAAGACGGGGCAGTTTACCGGCCTGTACGCTATAAATCAGCTTACAGACAAGAAAATGCCTATATATGTGAGTGACTTTGTGCTTGCGCATGTGGGAACCGGGTGTGTTGTGGGAGTTCCCGGACATGATATTCGGGACTTCGAGTTTGCTATAGAAAAGGGTCTTGAGGTGATCCGTGTTGTGGTGGGAAAAGATGGTGATGAAACACCGATTGTGCGGCCGGAACAGGTTCAGGAACACGAGGGTACTATGATAAATAGTCAATTTTTGGATGGAATGGATATTCACGAAGCGACAGTGAAAATCATGGATTACATGGAAGAGAAGGGTTATGGAAAACGTGTTACAAATTACAAACTTCGAGATTGGTCTATTTCTCGTCAGAGGTATTGGGGAGCGCCGATTCCTATTGTTTATTGTGAAAAATGCGGAGAGGTTCCTATTCCGGAGGATCAATTGCCTGTGGAATTGCCGATGGATATTGATTTTGAGCTAAAGGGTGATGGGAAGTCCCCTCTTTATCATAGTGAAAGTTTTCGGAAGACGAAGTGCCCTTCGTGCAGTGGCGATGCTGAGCGTGAAGTGGATACTATGGATACTTTTCTTTGCAGTAGTTGGTATTATTTGAGGTATCCGTGCAGTAAGATGACTGATAAGCCGTTTGATAAGGCGGTTGTGGATGAATGGCTGCCTGTGGATATGTATATTGGTGGGCCGGAGCATGCTTGCATGCATCTTTTGTATGCTAGGTTTGTGAATATGGCACTGCATGATATGGGTCATGTTGGGTTCAAGGAGCCGTTCAAAAGGTTGGTTCATCAAGGAATGGTTACAAAAGATGGGGCAAAGATGTCGAAATCCAAAGGAAATGTGGTTTCGCCGGATGAATTTGTTGAGAAATACGGAAGTGACGTTTTCCGCATGTACTTGATGTTTATGGGGCCGTTTGTGGATGGTGGAGACTGGAATGACAAAGGAATTACCGGAATTGCGCGGTTTGTAGATCGATTTTGGACTGTGGTGAATAGTGATGAGAAGGTCGAGGACGAGGCATTATTAAACAAAAATCTAAATAAGCTTATTAAAAAGATTTCTGAAGATATTGAAAAAATGCATTTCAACGTGGCTGTGGCCGCATTGATGGAATTCGTGAATTTCGTGATGAAGAATGGGATTGATAAAGAATCAAAAAAAATTATGGTTCAGTTGATTTCTCCGATTGCTCCTCATTTGGCTGAGGAATGTTGGGAGGTTTTGGGCAAAAAGTTTAGTGTGATCGACAGCGGATGGCCTGAATACGACAAGGAGGCGGTTATTGATAGTACTGTAAAAATTGGTATTCAGATTAATGGAAAAGTTCGTGGAGAAATTGAAATTGGCAAAGATGCGAGCCAGGAAGATGCTATTTCTGCGGCCAAGGCTTTGGCAAATGTCGCAAAATATTTGAAAGAAGGAGAAGTGGTAAAAGAGATTTACGTTCCCGGAAGGATTGTGGGATTTGTCATAAAGTGATATAAGTAAATTCCAATGTTTTTTTAACAATTTTAATCATGAAAAAAGCACTTTCTTCCTTTATATTTGCCATTCTATTGATAGGTTGTGTTGGTGGTGTATCCACTTCTGATGACCCAAAAAGACCGGATCTTGCCTTGAATTGTTCTGCCGGAATGTCTGAATATACGGTTTTGGACACATCTCTTGGGTTTTGTTATGACCCTGTGTGGGGAGAAGTTGGGGTAAAGGATACCGTTGGGGTGACCGGACGGCTTGTGGAAGTTACTTTTGCTGATGATGGACCTGTTGTCTATTATGAATCTGCTGATTTCGAACCTGTCGAAGGTGGAGAAAAAATGGCTGATTTTGAATCTCTTATATTTACTTTGAACGAAGAGCGGATAACAGAAAACTTGGTTCGATACTTTGATGTTTCTGCTGATTCTATAGTCGTAAAAAAATCTGATGTATCAGGTATCAGAGCGGCTCGTGTAGAAATGGACGGAAAATTAGAATACTACGTCCCAAACACATACGACGGATTCAATCTATTGATTTCATGGGATGCCGATAAAGCTGAAGAAGTAGATGAATTTGTGTTTGATGTGATTTTGTAGGTTTATTCGATCACTTCACCAGCAAAAACACTAATTACTTAAATAGACCTTTCTGGTAACAATGTCTAAATATAAAGGAACTGATTCCCCTGTTTTAACATTGTAGATCATAATTTTTTCGATGCTGTTAAGATCATCGGTACTATCATAAACGATGTAATGATCATTTGCATTTAGAAGAATCCCTTTGAATGTATCTGAAATTTTATAATCTTTTATTAAAACCACTTCTTCATATCCCCATCCTAATTCGGCAACAATATAATCATCTTTGCAGAATAAAAAGTTAACACCTATTTTCTGATCAAAATTTGATAAAAGTTTAGTTTCTCCAGTAATCAAATTAGTTTGATAGGTTTTATAAATTTCAATTAGTTCTCCTTCATCATTACGAGGAATATAATCCTGCCAGAAAAGATTGTCTCCCTGATGGCAAAGACTCGCGGTCGTTGGAGATTTCATAAATTCAAGTTCTTTAATAGAGGTATCACCATTAGCTACATCATATTGGAATAAATAGGGAACGGTTGTAACGGTTTTTCCATCTGAAAAATACTTATCCACAATTAAAGAATAGATATTTGTTGATGGATGAAAAATCTCTGAATACAAATATGGATCTATTTCTTCTTTGTCAGAATCCAATGCCAAAATATTCTCACTAATTACTTCAACTTCTTTATTTTCGGGACCAACTAATATTAATTTGGCATACTCCTCTTGAGATTCTCTCTCAGACGAATCATACAATTCAACTGGAGGCACTAATAGGACCAAAACCCCTTCGGATGTCGGTTTCCATCGTTTGACCATTGAACTTCCATCATGCTTATAAACAAGCTCTTTTGTGTTATTGAAAGGATCAAACTTGATTATCTGCGTTTCTTCTAGTGGTCTTATCATGTCTCCTGGTTTTCTGATTTCATATAAATAAAAAAACTCTTTATTAAGAGATTGCACTTCTGGGCTTTCTGTCCAAGATATAGATTGTGGACGAATAATTTCACTAGTTGTTTCGTTTATCTTCTCAATTTCACCATCAACAAATGAATATGCATGAATTTCGTAGTCTTCCATTGTGACTATTGTTGCAGGAGCATCAAAAGATCCTTGTGATTCTTGGGAAATTTGATCTTGTTGCTCTGAAGTTTTGTCACCTTCTACTTGGCTGATTGTACAACCGATTATGGTTAGCAATGTAGCCAGAGAGAGCATTAATATTTTTTTCATAATGTGCGAGTTATTTGTTATACAATGTTAATCTTTATATATTTTTTATCAAGGATTTACTGTTGTTTATTTTTCGACAACACTTTTTTCGGGTGATTTTTGTTTTAGTGATGGGGTTTTGGTTTTTAAATTTTCTTTAAAATTTGTGATTTTATTTTTGGAGGTATGGTTTTGCTACATCGATAGAAATTGCTGTGAATTTAAGTATCTGACGGATCGCTTTCTTTCCCAACTTCTATCCTCATTCTTGTGAACATTTGGAAAAATAGTTTGCGAGATGTTCTTTGACATCTCGAGGTTAATTTTGGTGTGGAAAACACACAAACAAACAAGGAGATTCGACATGTGTAACAAGCGCTTTTTCGGAGTTATTTTCATTCTGGTTCTACTGCTCAGTGCCTGCACCATCTCGGTTGGACAAGACGGGATTGACGTTCCACCAAGTCCCGATATGGGGGGTGGTGGTACAGTTGACAGTAGGGGTTTCAAGGTCCCTATTCCTCCCGGTTATGATTGGGAGATTACACAGTCTTGGGCGGAACATTGTAGCGAGTGCCAACAGAAGTATTCTGACTGGAACTACTGCGAGCTCTCCCATTCGTGGAATTGCTGTAAGTATGGCTGGGATTTCAATCTCCCCGGTAGTGAGGACAAGGGCAAGCCGGTTCTTGCGACTTCCGATGGAGTTGTTCTGGACGTGGGGCTCGATTATGGGTGGGGAAACTACGTTGTTATTAATCATGGGAATAATATTTGTAGTCGTTATGCCCATATGCTTGGTGGCTCCACCGATCATCTTTCAAAGGATCAGACCGTTTGCCAGGGACTGAAAATCGGAGAAATCGGAACTACGGGTGATTCTTCCGGCTATCATCTTCATTTCCAGTTTGAAAACTGTGATTCCGGAGAAGGTATACCTCAGCACTTTAGTGATGGGAATAATGTCCCCAAGTGTGTGCGTGGTGGAGATCGCTACAATTCTCAGGGCAAGTACACCGCCCTTCTCCTTACCAACGAAATGGTCTATTCCTGCAATCAGAGTGGCGACACTTTTGGTGGCGGGGAGTTGCCTGAGGGGGGTTGGGTTGCCGCAGAGTGCGGTTCGTTGCCCGGTTGTCCATTGATTCCGAATTGTGGGCGTGAATGGGGGCATGAGTTCACGGATCAGAGTTCGCTTTCGCCGCTTGTTGCCAAGGCCGGAGCGTATTTGTATTCGGAGTGTGCGTTGGATGGAAAAGCGGATGGAGGTCTGCATCCTTCCGACAAGTTGACTCGTGCTGAAGCACTGAAGGTGCCGATGTTCTTGTATGGACTGATGGATGGGTGCGGTGCGAGCGAGCCTTTTGCGGATGTGGATCCGGGCGACTGGTACTTTGAAGTCGTTGCGTGTGCGGTTCAGAATGGGATCATCGATTCTGTTGCGGATTACTTTCGTCCGAATGACGAAGTGGAGTTTGCTGAGGCGGCGAAGTTCGTGGTTTTGGCGGCTTCGAGGGCGGGGG
>JAACEU010000095.1 GCA_011682355.1 Nitrospirota bacterium
ATTTGATTGAGGATACTGAGTTTGTGCGATTTCGAATCAGCTCTATAGAACCTCAGAATTTTTCCGATAAATTTGTTCGCTTATTTCGGAACGATCGGGTTTGTCCGCATGTTCATATGTCTTTGCAGTCGGGTAGCGACATGGTGCTTGAGCGAATGAGGAGGAAGTATGATACGACACTTTATTTGGATGTTTGTCGCAGGTTGCGGGAAGCAGTGCCGGATATCGGGCTGACTACCGATGTGATTGTGGGGTTTCCGGGAGAGACTGATGATGAATTTGAGGAAACTTGTGATTTCGTTCGGGAGATTGGATTTCTGAAAATGCATGTATTCCCCTATTCTCGCAGGGAAAATACGGCTGCGTACCACATGAAAGATCAGGTTTCTGAGGATGCGAAGAAGTGGCGCGCTAAGGAGTTGAGAAAAATTTCTAATGAGCTTGGCGAAGATTTTGTTAATAGTTTGCTTGGGAATGAATATGATGTAATTGTGGAAAAATGTGAAGATGGTGTGTCTACCGGAGTTACCCCCAACTATATCGGTGTACAATTTTCTTGTTCTGGGGGTGGTAATGGCGAGACTAAGGGCGAAGATTTAGTTGGAAAAATTTATAAAGTCAGGTTGGAAAAACTGAAAAAGGATGGGCTTGTGGAAGCCGTTATTTGCTAGAAACTGTGTTTAAACATAGTTTCATATCCAAAGATTCTATAATCCTAAATTCTTTCTAATTTCATCCGCTTTCCCCGCATCCTCTTGTTTTGCTACGGATTGAGTGACTTCGTCTTCAAGCTGCATCCATTCGTCATAGTGCTGTTGAGCCAATTTCTCCAGCTGAGGAACGTGCTTTTTGGAAAGAGCTGAAAATTTCTGCTTTTCTTCCTCGAAAATTCGAATTAATTCATCTACCTGTGCTTGTTTTAGCTTTGGAATAGAATCGACGATCTTTTTCTTTTCGTCCTTTGAAAGCGAAATTGATCCGGCTAGTAGTCGAATAAAATGATCTCCGTCGAATTGAAGTTCATTTTTTGGGATTTTTACTTTTAGTTCCGGTGGTAATTTTGTTCCAAGCTGAAAGTTTGCCGGTGTTGTATCTTCCGGTGCCGGCGCCCCCTGTCCTGCTGGTGGAAATCCTCCTCCTTGCGGTGGTGGGTATGCTCCCGGTGGCGGATACGCCCCTCCTTGCGGTGGTGGGTATGCTCCCGGAGGCGGATATGCTCCTCCTTGCGGTGGCGGAGGTACTGGTGCTCCTTGCCCATGTGGTGGTGGAGTCGGTGGCGTTGGTGCTCCTCCGTGTTGTCCTCCCGCTGGTGGCGGAGTTGGTGCTCCCCCGTGCTGTCCTCCCGCTGGTGGCGGAGTCGGTGGAGCTGGTTGCTTATTTTCATCTTTTGGAGGTTGTGCACCTCCTGCATTATTGTCTTTTGAATCCATTTTTATAGGTGTTAAACTTGCTTTATTTTAAACACATGTGCAAAATACATCAAGAACTTTTACATATTGGGCGATTAGCTCAGTTGGTTAGAGTGCCTCGTTGACTTCGAGGAGGCCAGTGGTTCGAATCCACTATCGCCCACCAAAAAGTTGGAAAAGTTGAGAAAGTAGAAAAAGGTTTGTTGGCAATCTTCCTATTGATCGTGACCTTAGGACCCTTTAGCTATTTTCTCGAAAATTGTCTCAAGATCCTCTTTTAACTTTTTAATTTTCTCTAGTTTAGGCATCCCACTATCTGAATCCATAAGTAACTTTTTATTTATTTCAAGTTGAATACACGGAAATTTTGTTAAATATTTCATCATTATGTATCCACCAGCAAAAGGCCGATTCAAATTGCAACTGTATTTGTTATTTTCAAATACTAACTTCATTTCTCTAGCAGTCTCTGGTTTTATTGTAGTAGAAGGTCTATTTAGGCATATTTCACCATCAGGATCACCTAATGTTCCTATACATATATCTGGTCTTGGATTCTTCATTTCATAACCTGAACTATGATTGTTCATCAAATGAATATCAATAAAGAATTCATACTCCCCAGAACTAATTAAATTATCTATACTTGCGAAGAAAGGATCATAATACTTTTGCAGTAGTTCTTCTTTTTCATCATCACTTAGGTTGCTGTCCTTTAGATAAACATCATTACCCTGAAAATCTATTTGGGGGAATATATCACGCTCTATTGGGTATTTTTCATTTGTTTTAGGATCAATATTATCCCTGCTTCTATTAATATCCAGAATGGCTCTGTGTAAATCAAATATAACTTTTTTAGCCTGCATGTTTTTACAAACTTCAATCAAACCCGGCTCAACTAGTTCTAATAGAATTGCGCTTGGATTTATACAATTCTTTAGGTTTTGAGGAATCGTTAAAGATGAATGCCCAATTGTTATAAAAAAATTTTTCACAAAAGTAGTTTAAATGATTATAATTATAAACCCAAGCACGAAAAAATAAGTAGAAAAAGGCTATCGAACTATTACGGCGGATTGACAATTTTCGACTAATCAAATATAATAATAGTGATCACCATGAGAGGTTACGTGAGGGTTTCGTCCCGAGCTTATACCTCTCTTTTTAGTTCTAGCTTATCCCTGAGTTTATTAATATAGAAGAAATATGAAGAGAATTTTCTCAATAAAGCTGAGAATGCCTTACTGTTTGGAATTCCAATTTTATGTAGTTTCTTTTCATTTTTTAAATATTCAACGAGGCAGTGAAAGTCACCGTCTCCAGTAATTATGATTGCTTTGTCAAAATTATTTTTTTCAATCATACAGTGCAAGACTAATTCAGCATCACAATTTCCTTTTATCTTTCCGTTCTTGTATTTGAGAGTTGGTCTAAAAACAAGAATGTATCCTGCTTCTTGTAAAGCGGTGTACATTTCTTCGTTACCAGCCACATATCCTAAAAAGAGAAATGCTTTATCAACTTTGTACTTTTCCATTAAATATACTCTAAATTTTGTAAAATCTATTTTCCAACCTGCAGATTGAACCGATAGATTAAGATTTTGACTATCAATAAATGAATAAATTTTCATGAAATAATTGTACTCTTTGTTCGTGAGAAATTAAATACAAACCAAAAAATAAGTAGAAAAAGGCTTATTACCAGAGAAATTTCATTTAAGAGCGTTGTTTGAAAGAAATTTATTCAATTCCGAAATGGTCGCAAACCAGATCAACAATGTCGTCCCCTTTTCCTTCTTTCTCCATTTTCTCAAATCTTTCGTATGGCAAAAGTGCTTTAACGTCGTCCACGGTAACACTACCATAGGTACGAACTTCGTTGCTTGATAGCGCGACGAACAAAGTGAGTCGGACTAGCAAGTACGCAGCGCGCCATGGCGGTCTGCCAGAAGCTAAGCCGTATTGAAGTTTTTGCTTTTTCCGTTAGCAAGTGAGCTGTTGGGGACTATTTGGGCGGCGAATTTTGCAATTTGGTATATATTTTCGGGAGCTTTTCCTCGCGGCTGTTTTGTTCCTTTTTCTTTGTCAAAGTCTATGTATTGTTTGGGATCAAAGCTTTCTTGAGCTGCCAAATTTTCGGAATTTATGCCAGCTAGAGCTGTTTTGTAAATTTTATTGCTTTGTAATGTTGTAAGGAATTGTTCTTCTGCTATGCCCTTTGGTTTTAATTCCATGTATG
>JAACEU010000096.1 GCA_011682355.1 Nitrospirota bacterium
TTACTACAAACTAAAGAAATAACCTCTCTCAATAAATCTCCATCTCAATTTCAAATTTAAGTACAACATACTACTAAGCCTTCAATTCCATTTCATTAAAGCACCGTATCTCCTCATTCATACCATCCAACATCTTTTCGTCAAATTCACCTATACTCAAAAAATGTCTAAAAATATCAAATGAATCGACCAATTTCTCATGTGAAGCCCCCTCTCTGCAAAAATCCGAAGAAGAACAGCTCCCGACAATCATTTCCAGATATTCCTCCGGCAATCTTTTATCCTTTATCCTACTTTCAAAAATTATCTTCTCCGCCTCAGCCCCTCCGGAAAGAACATTCATCGCCACAAGGGATCTGCTCAAAGAATCAAAACAAAGAGTCCCGTTCGCTCTAACATAAAAAAATGGATAAAGAGGTGCTAAATCCGGGAAATAAACATTGGGATAAACATCCACAACCCAATATGGCTCAACAACATCAAGATATTGCTCATAACTTTCTATATCCTCAAATCCAAAATCTTCCAGCCTCCCATGGGTTACCTTCTTCTCACCAAAACTCGCCGTATCACTCGCAGGATCAAATATATATCCACCAGCCTGAATAATATTCTGAAAAACTCTTCTACCCCTGCTTTGCTTAATTCCCCAAGCCGGTTTCAAAACTCCACCTTCACTCCTAAATTCATCAAGAACAGTCATACACGGAGCCATTGAGTGCCCAATAGCACCCTCAAGAATATCAAGAACCTGATCTCTAATTAAATGACAACAACCGATAGGATAACGCCTCAAATCAAAAACACCGGGAACAGGATCACTTTCCGCATTAGATTTAGCCTCTTTCTTTAATTTCACCTCAATCACCTTATCAATATGGTCCCTTATTCCAACCAACTGCCTTTCTATCAAACCAGCATTCGGAACAATAATGTCAGAAGTCAATCGCTCCTGCGTTGCATCCACCTCAGCCGTATGTCTTTCATCAACCCAATTCTGCATCCCATCTAACATAATTATTTCGTTAATTAATGCTTGATTATACAAGAAAAGCTTGCGATGTCAACCGTTTCCATGCTTTTTCCTCAATTGACTCCCCTAAAATTCCCGCCTATCATACTCACACAATGAAAAAACATCAAATATATCTCGACAATGCGGCCACAACCCCCATGGATCCAAAAGTTTTGGAGGCAATGCTACCCTATTTCACAGAAAAATACGGAAACCCGGAAGCACTGCACACAAAAGGTAAAGAATCATTAATCGCAATCGACAACGCACGCGAAACTGTAGCCAAAATTCTAAATTGCCGAGCAAGAGAAATAATTTTTTGCGGAACAGCGACAGAAGCAAACAACCTCGCAATTTTTGGCACAGCGAGGGCAAACAAAGACAAAGGAACACATCTCATTACAACAAAAATCGAACATTCCTCCGTCCGAAGACCATTTGAGCAACTCGAAAAAGAAGGATTCGACGTCACATACCTAGACGTGGACAATGAAGGATTCGTAAATCCCGACGACATCAAAAAAGCATTAACCCCAAAAACAACTTTAGTTTCAGTAATGTATGCAAACAACGAAATCGGAACCATTGAACCAATAAAGAAAATCGGAAAAATACTACACGATCACCAAGCCTACTTTCACACAGACGCCTGCCAAATCCCGGGAGCTGAAACATTGGACACAAAAACCCTAAAAATAGACATGATGACCTTAAACGGCTCAAAAATTTACGGTCCAAAAGGAATCGGCGTCCTATACGTAAACAAAGAAACCAAAATTGAACCAATCATCTTCGGTAGCGCACACGAATATTCACTCAGAGCCGGAACCCACAACACTCCCCTCATCGTCGGCTTCGCAAAAGCCCTCGAATTAATCACAAAAAGCGACAACAAAAAAATCACAAAACTCCGAGACAAACTCCTCACAGCACTCCTCAAAAAAATCCCACGCGCCCACCTCAACGGCCCAACCAATCACAGACTCCCAAACAACATAAACATCACCATCCCTGGCATACACGCCCAAGAAATACTCCTCCATCTGGACGAGGCGGGCATTTACGTCAGCACAGGTGCCGCATGCAACATGGGCAACGAAAAACCATCCAAAACACTTGAAGCAATCGGTCTACCCCAAAAAGAAATCCTCAGCTCCCTACGCATCACACTGGGAAAAAACACAACTGAAGAAGATATCGACTACGTCATAAAAACATTTCCAACCCCCTAACCATGGCAAAAATACTTTCAATCATCGCACCAAACGATTTCCAAGACATCGAATATTCAGATTCCAAATCAGCCTTGGAAAAAAGCGGACACGAAGTAATCACAGCAAGCTCACAACCTCAAACCACAGGAAAATTCGGTTTGGAAGTCACAACAGACATACTCATAAGCAAAATAGATCCGGAAAACTATGATGCGATAGCTTTCATCGGCGGACCGGGAGTCTATCAATTCTTCGAAAACAAACGCCTCCAAGACCTCGCAAAAACATTCTACAAAAGCGGCAAACCCACATGTGCCATCTGCGCCGCTCCGGTCATTCTCGCAAACGCGGGCTTACTCCAAGACAAAAAATCCACATGCTGGGACGGAGAAGGAGAAACCATACAATCAAAAGGCGCACTCTACTCAGGAAACGACGTAGAAGTCGACGGAAATATCATCACCGCAAACGGCCCGGCATCAGCCAAAAAGTTCGGTGAAACAATTGCCAAAGCTCTCAAATAATTCCTACTTTATAAATGGCAATACCACAGCACTACTTACTAGATCCTCGTTCTCGTCTTGCAGATAAATAATAATCTCATGAGCACCGGGCGGTAAATCATCTGGGATTGCAAGTTCGAAACTACCTTCAGTAGCATCCGCCAATACTGTCGATGATAAAATTCTACTATTCCATGTCGCCACAACTGTCAACGATTCGAAATCCTCAATTTGTCCATAAACCATCGGAATAGAAGCTTCAGAAAACAAACCAATATAAGACTCCACATCAAATCCACTTATGAATCTTTCAGTAAGATATAATGTATTTTCAGTTACAAATCCTAATTCCAAACCTTTTGAACCTATCTCTATCTCTGCAGGAGCAGGCACTTTGTCATTTTCAACAGAAAGGGTCGAAATATGTTCAATTCCATCCTCATCCGAAAGCATCATAATATATTTTCCATCTTCAAGAGCTTCTAACGGAAACATCACTCCCTGATTTGCCTCATCCATTACGATAGATCCTACATAATTTTGCTGAACCGAGCCAATTCCTTCAACGAGTCTTTCTATTAATTCTTCTTCGGAAGCAAACTTTTCATCACCCAACACGTCTTCCATATCAAACAAAACCACATCTACCACGCTTCCCTCTTCTCCACACGCTCTAAAAACAGGAACATTTCCGGTAGTCATTCCTTTCAAATTTGTAACCTTGGTGCTATCCAAATTGTCTGACAACAAATCAGCATCAACCGGATCCCATCCACAGAAAATTTCATCCATAGTTGAAATCCCATCTCCATCAGGATCAGAATTGAACAATGGAATCCCTTTAGACATCGCATATGCATCACTCATTCCATCATTATCCAAATCCATCTTCTGAAG
>JAACEU010000097.1 GCA_011682355.1 Nitrospirota bacterium
AGGTATCTCGTCGTGGTATCGGAGATATCTTCGGCTTTGACGTTGTTGTTTATTGTTTTTATTCTATTCGTTGAATTTATTACGGTTTGCTGAACCGAAATTGCAAAAGAAGCCATCAGTACGAAAATTCCAAAAGCAACGATTGACATGATGAAGCCTTCTTCACCGCGTATTTTCGACTTGATCATAAATGTTAGTATTATTTTAACGGCTGTATTATAGTGGAGGTATGAGAAATATAAAAGGTTTTACCCTTGTTGAAATTCTTCTGGTTGTTGCTCTTCTTGGGATGCTGGCTGTTTCCGCTTTTTCTACTCTTTTTGGTGCCAAGGAAAATTTTGCTTTTCTCGCGGAGTATAAGTCGATTATTTCCGTGGTACGGCAGGCCCGATTACAAGCGGTTTTTGGTGAAAATATAGACTTGTATGACAGGTATGGGATTAAGTTTGAGTCGGATAGTATTGTGTTTTTTGGGGATACGGGGATGCCTTTTGTGTATGAACCGGGAGTGGATCACGTGGAGGAGACTGTAAATATCGCAGAACCATACGAGATTACGTTTTCGTCCGGTGGCGCGGATTTTCCCGTCTATCTTTATTATGAAAATGGAACGGGAGATCTGACTTCCTACGGAACTATCGGACCGGAACTTGTTTTGATGGAAAAATCGGTTGTCAGGCGGCTTGATTTCCAGTTTACTGATGGCGAAGATTTGATTAAATATATTTATATATTTCAGGTTTCGGGGATTGCCGAGGAATCCAGTGTTCCATTTTAAATTGTAAATGAAAGTCATCTATGAAAATATTTAAAAGAAAATACAATTCGATTCAGAGTTTTATTCTTGTCGCAGAGATTATTTTGTTCGTTTGTGCGTCTATACTTATTTATTTGATGTATATAACGCCTGATTGTTTTCTATTATTATAACATTTCAGCACTAACTTTTATCTACTATGAAAATACTTGAGAAGATTACGTTGCATCAATTTATTGAGATTCTTTTCATAATTTATGCGTTTGTTATGGTGATTGTATTATTTGTTACATATTATAAGTATAGTAATGGGTTCTATTGTATGTAGAATTTATGGAAAATTTATGAAAAATTATAAAAAAAACACGTCCGGACTTATCCTTATTGATGCTTTGATGGCTATGGGCATACTTGTCGTTGGTGTTGTGATTATTGGAGGGCTCATTAATGGTGGGGTACGGATTATGACTTATTCCAAAAATAATCTCATTGCTCAAAACCTTGCTACTGAAGTTGTCGAGGCGGTAAAAAATGTTTATAATTCTAATTTATTACTACATGCTGATGATCCGGGGTGTTGGCTGGAACTTGATCCCGACGAGGATATCGGGTGCATATTTAAAGTCGAGATTGGCGATCATTATGTTCCTGAAGAGGCGGCGGGCGGAGGGTGGAAACTGACCGAAGTTCTCGGAGTTTTGGATTTGTCCGATAGCATATCAGATGAAGGTTTTAGACTGGACGCGGATTCGATTTTTTATCGCGAGATTAACGTAATGAATCTTGTTGATTCGGAACCTGATGGTGTTGATGACTATGCTGAATTTGAGGTGGTTGTTGAATGGATGGAAGGGAGAGTGATTAGGTCTATAAGACGGATTTTTACGCTTTTTAATGACATACAATGAAAAATATAAGAGGGATTTCTTTGGTGGAGGTATTGATTGCTATAAGTCTTTTTGCGTTTGTGGTGGTCGCTTCCAGTGATGTTCTGGTAGATTCTGCAAAATTTGAAAGAAAAAGTTCAATAGCCGATACCGTTTCTTATGAATCACAAATTATGATGTATAAACTTGCCAAAGAAATTCAAACCGGAACCATTGATTATGAGGAATATTATAATTATTGTGTGATTCAGGAAGCGGGGGCTTCCGGGGATGTGTATTTTGGGATAAACCATGGAGTTTACGGGAGCAGATTTTATGATCCGGGGAAGAGTCTGGATGGTGAAGCTACGAAAAATCCCGAGGATTTGGGGCTGGAGTGTTCTTGGAGCGGTGATGGTGATGAGTGTGAAGTTGTTTATACTTTATCGACCGATTTGAATACCGGTCAGAATCCGTTTTATGGAGTTGCTTCCGATTCCACGGCTTTTTATGATAATGGTGTGGCTGGTTGCGGTACTACCGGGGAAGTGGATCATTTATTTTTGATAGATAATACCGGTACGCAGAAAACTATTATTGCGAGGAAAAGAATCGGTATAGATGATTGGAGTGTCGGATTGGTTCGGATGAGGGGGCTGGATATTGATCAGAACGGAATTGTGGATACTTTTACGTGCCTGGATGAATATGATTGTTATGGAACGAATGATCCTGCCGGTTTGGCGGCAAATATAGCTTTGCCGTATTTCGACCTGATTGGGAAAACTACTTTGGAGGTTGTTATAGATGACGTGAACCCGATAACCGTGCCCCAGGAGTCAACTCTGGATGATATTTTTGATAAGTCCGGTGCCTCGCAGTTTTTACCAATTTCACCTTTGATAGCCAATGTTGAAGATTTACAGTTTATTATTAATCCTCTCGAAGATCCTTACAAAGCTTTTGCGGAATCCGGTGCCGAAATTCATCCTTCGGTAACTATAATATTGACCATGGGGTTGTCCGCGGAAGCCGAAGAGGCATATCCGGGTGATTTTGACCCGATAACCGTCCGAACGACCGTTTCAACCGGTGTTCTTGGGCGTATCGAGAGTTATCCACCGGTCAATGAGATAATGAGCGGCGATCCTGCGGTTGAGACGGGATGGATTGATAATGTGATTCCCGGGCTGAGTACGCCTTATTAGTATATTTCCGGTTGAAATACTGACTTTACATAAAGGCCTCCTTGGTTTAAATTGTGCGCAGATTAATAAGAAAAAATGGACTACAAAGGACAACACATTTTATCGACAGAGCAGTTTGATAAGGATGGGTTGTTGGAGTTGTTTGAGGAGGCTAAGAAAATGGAGATCGAGGCCACCGCCACGGCGGGGTCTTCGAATGGGGATTTGAATGGGAAATTGATGGCGGTGCTTTTTTATGAACCTTCGACGCGGACGCGGTTTAGTTTTGAGGCGGCGATGTTGCGGTTGGGAGGCAAAGTGCTGAGTAATGCGGATATGATGGAGACTTCTGCGCATAAGAAGAGGGAAACTTTGGAGGATACGGGGAAAGTGGTGAGCAAGATCGCTGATGTGATTGTGATGCGGCATCCGGAGGCGGGGTCTGTTGCGAAGCTGGCTGTGAAGAGTGAAGTTCCGGTGTTCAATGCCGGGGATGGAGCGTCTGAGCATCCTACTCAGGGGCTTTTGGATTTGTATACGGTGTGGAAGGAGAAGGGGACGCTGGATGGTTTGGTTTGGGGGATGGTTGGGGATCTGAAAAATAGTAGGGTTTTTCATTCTCAAGCGGATTTGTTGAAGCATTTTGATGTGAAATTTGTGTTGGTGTCTCCGGAGGGGCTTGAGATGCCGACAGATTATATAAATGGGGAATATAGGGAGTCGAAAGAGCTTTCTTCTGTGATTGGTGAGATGGATGTGATTTCATCGAATAGAATTCAGGAGGAAAGGTTTGCGAATCC
>JAACEU010000009.1 GCA_011682355.1 Nitrospirota bacterium
AGAAAGTTCTTGGAAAAGTTTTTGAGAAAAAAGGAGCGGAAATTATTAAACTAAATGAGAAAGCGGCGGATATTGGACATGAGTTGGCGGGGAAATGGGCTGACGATTTTCATGTGGAGATGTCGGGAGGAAGTGCTAAAGACAATATGTTTATTGAGGGAAATGATGCTTTTGCTCTGGGAGCTTTGAAAGCGGGATGTAAATATGTGGGGGAATATCCGATGACGCCTTCTTCTTCGATTTTGCATTTTATGGCGAAGTGGGCGGAGAAATATGGGGTTGTGGTGAAGCATACTGAGGACGAAATTGCGGCTTGTAATAGTATTATTGGGGCCGGTTTTGCCGGAGTACGGTCGTTGGCCGCTACTTCCGGTGGAGGTTTGGCGTTGATGGGAGAGGCTATTGGTTTGGCGGGGATGAATGAGGTGCCGTGTGTAATAGCTAATGTGATGAGACCCGGGCCTGCGACCGGTTTGCCTACTCGGACTGACCAGGGAGATCTGAGGCAAGTGATTCATGCGGGGCAGGGCGATCCGGTGAAATTGGTTTTGTTGCCGGGGTCGGTTGAGGAATGTTTTTATTTTGGATATCAGGCATTTAATTTGGCGGAAAAATATCAGCTTCCCGTGATTGTTTGTTTCGACAAGCATTTAGGGGAAGGATATTTTACTGTGCCTCTATTTGATGAATCCGGATTGAAAGTTGATAGGGGAAAATTGATAAGAGAGGTTTCCGGCGAGTACAAAAGGTATTTGAGGACCGAGGATGGCGTTAGCCCACGAACTATTCCCGGAGTGAAAGGTGGAATTCACCGAGCGACTTCGGACGAACACGATGAATATGGAGATATTGTAGAGGATGCGGAAAACAGGAAATTGATGGTGGAAAAAAGGATGCAAAAAATTGCGAACGCTGCCGCTGAGTTGCCAAAACCCGAGTTGATTGGTGACGAGGGCGCAGAGGTTACTTTTGTGACTTGGGGATCCAGCGTGGGGATCTGCAAAGAAGCGGCTGAGATTCACGGCAACGCAAATGTTTTACAAATAAAAACTGCTTATCCGTTTCATGCAAAAGAAGTTAAGAAAATTTTGGAGTCTGTGAAGAGACCCGTTTTGGTGGAGCATAATTTCACGGCACAAATGGGTGGATTGATTGCAGAAGGAACAGGAGTTCTTATTGAAGAAAAAGTTTTGAGATATGATGGTCAGCCGATGACCGCAAAATATATAAACGATAAAATTTAATGGCGGAATTAAAAGATTTACAAACCAGGCAAAACCCAAATTGGTGTCCGGGATGCGGGGACTATGGGATCCAGGCGGCGCTGAAACAAGCGATTGTTAATCTTAAAGTTGATCCTGAGAACGTAGCTATTTCTACAGGAATTGGCTGTGGTTCAAAGATTAATCAATGGATAGAAACTTATGGATTTGCGGGATTGCACGGGCGAAGTCTTCCTGTTGCGATGGGAATAAAATTGGCGAATCCGGAGCTGACTGTGATCGACGTAAGTGGAGATGGAGACGGGTATGGAATCGGGATGTGCCATTTCATTAATACCATGAGACGAAATATTGATATTACTTATATTGTTCAGAATAATCAGATTTACGGGCTAACGCTTGGGCAAACTTCGCCGACTTCGGAGAAAGGTGCTGTCGGTCCTTCGACGCCTCATGGAGTGATCGAAAACCCTGTGAATCCTATTCGTTTAGCCCTTTCGAGCGATTGTACTTTTGTGGCTCGTGGGTTTGCTGGAGATATTCCACATCTGACCGGGCTTATCGAGGAAGCGGTGAAGCATCGTGGATTTGCTCTGATCGACGTGCTCCAGCCGTGTGCAACATTCAACAAAGTAAATACTCATAAGTTCTTCAGGGAGAGGGTTTATAAACTTGAGGGTCATGATGTGGCGGATTTGGGGAAGGCATTTGAGGTTGCCGCCGAGTGGGGAGACAAGATTCCGATTGGAGTTTTCTACAAAGTGGAAAAACCAATTTATGAGGATAGTGATGTCGGACTGAAAAGTGGCAATCCGGTGAAGGCTGATATCTCTGATGTGGATGTGCAGGCAGTGATGGAGAGTTTTATGTAGGAAAGCGCGGGGTTGACTTTTTCACCGTTTATTCGTAGAATCTGTCTCCTGTAAAGGATTACTATGTTAAATGAGTCGCGAAAAAGTGCGTCATGCGTTGAGCGTTCTGGAAATATACGAGTGAGGCCCAAAATCTATGTAAAACAGAAACTGGCTGAATACTTGGGCGTTTCCTCTAGCGAAATAATAAGTACAGACGAGTTAACAAATGTTCAAGCTCGTAGCCTCATGGCAGACGCTGAAATATATTTTGATTTTTGTGGTTTTCTTCACAAGTCCACTTTTTTGGAAGACGATTCTAATTTTACGGTGTCGCAGTGTATAAAACTGATAAGACTTCAGCTGGGTGAATACAACTATCTTTTAGGTCGCTGAGCAAAGAAAAAGTTTCTATTTAAGCCTTTGCGTTTTGTGCGCATGAGCGGGGATCCGGCGAAGGTTTCGAGGAATTCTTGGTCGGTTTTTATTTGGGTGATTGGGATTTGGTCGCCAGCGATTTTTGGTGGGAGGGCTTTAATCGGTTTTTGGCGGGCGAGGTTGTGAGGGCAGGCTTCCTGGCAAATGTCACAGCCGAAGATGCGTTTGGTTTTGTAGATTTGGGCGGCAATTTCCGGCGGGATCTCATTTCGGTTTTCGATGGTATGGTAGGAGATGCATTTGCGGGCGTCGACTACTCCGGGTGCGATGATTGCGCCGGCTGGACAAGCGTCAATACAGCGAGTACAAGCGCCGCATGACATATTGCAGATTCCGGCACGGGGATTGAAAATTTTTCTTGAAACGTCCTCCCCGCCAACGGCGTGTGCGGATTGTTCCTGCGAAACAATTTTCGTATCCCCGTGCCGCTTACCTACAAGATTTAATGTGGTGAAGATGACCGCCAGGAAAATCCAGGATCCGAATTCGGGGGAAATGAGGCAGGAGTTTTTGCCGATAAATCCTAGATTTGCTTGTTCTGCAAATGCTCGTTCGAGGACAGGTCCGGTGTCAACGTAGGACTTGGTTTTTGCCTCGAGGTCGGCTTCTGCGATGTAGGTCTCGAGTTTTTTTAACATCTTTCCGATGACCTTGTGGTAATCGCGGCCGTAGGCGTATCGAGCTATTCGTCCGTTGTCTTTTTTTAGTTTTGGCTGGTCGTGATAATAATTTTTTCCCAAAACTATTACAGATTTTGCTTCATTGACTCTGGGCTTTTTCATATATTCCATATCCGCCTCGTAGCCTTCCTCAAGCCATTTTTCGTGTGCTTTTATATATTTTTGCGGAAGCTTGCCGGAAGTGAATCCTACAAGGTCGAAACCCAGAGACAGCGCATATTGTTCAATATTTCCATTCATTTTTTCTTCCATACTTTTATGCTCCAACATAAATGGATATTTTGCAATTCTATTTTCAACCATGGTCTTAACTTTCTAAAATTTTGGGAGTAGTATTTTTTCTTATTTCCATTTTATTTTCTACTTTTATGATGATTTCCGACAGTCTAAACTCAGAGTTTCATAAAGCAAAAAAGGTGTTTGACGCGGCTGAAAGAATTGTCATAATTTCACATCGAAATCCGGACGGAGATGCGGTGGGAACCAATTTGGCGCTGAGGCATGGGCTTGAAGCTCTTGGCAAGACTGTGGTAAGTGCGTGCGTGGACTCAGTTCCAGCGAACAGTGTGTATTTGAAAAAGGCAGATAGCTTTGTTTTGGATTTTAATTATGAGGATTTTGATGCGGTTGTGAGCGTGGATTGTGGATCGTTGAAGCTGGTTCAATTTCACGAGAGCAAGCCGGAGATTTTGTCCGGGGAAAAACCGTTTGTGAATTTTGATCACCATGAATCTAATGATAATTTTGGAACGGTGAATCCTGTAGACCCTGATGCTTGTGCGACTGCTTGCGTGCTTTACAGGTTTTTTAAGTTTTTGGATTGGAAAATAAATATTGATACGGCGACCGCACTTCTTCATGGAGTGTATTTTGATACTGGAGGAATGATGCACAGCAATGCAACTGCGGATGTTTTCCGGCTGGTCGGAGATTTGATGATGAAGGGAGCTAATGTTCAAAAAATTTCCAAGGAACTTTTCCATACAACTCCTGTGAACAAATTGCGACTTTGGGGACGGATCATGGAGCGCGCTTATGTGAATGACGATGGAGTGACTGTTTCTGCTGTGAACCGTGCGGATTATGAGGCTACCGGAGCTACTCCGAACGATACCGGAGGAGTAATTGATTATTTGAATGCGGTGCCCGGAAGCAAATATTGTGTGCTTTTGAGTGAAGATGACAATGAGAGAGTGAAGGGATCTTTGCGGACCCAAAGGGATGATGTGAATCTCTCAGAAGTGGCTGGACAGTGGGGTGGAGGAGGTCATCCGAAGGCGAGCGGATTTGGAGTTAAAGGAAAATTGGAACCGGTAATGAGCTGGAAAGTGATGCAGGAAGAAGATGGAGACGAGCATGGAGTGGATTTGAAATTCTAGAGCTGATTTTTGGCTAGGGGATTTACTTTTTGGTGTTTTTTTGGTATAATTTAATGATAGATAACTTATTATTATGAATGATAATGCTGAAGCACATAATAGAAACGCTTCTAAAAACGATACCGGCTTGCTAGACGATAAACGTGAGCGAGAGGACTGGATAAAGAGGCAGGAATCCGCAGTAGGAGGTAAACTGCAAAACATGACTCGAAAAGCAATTGTTCTTGCGATAGCTGATAAAGGAAAATCACCTACAGCCGCACTGGAAGGGATAAAAGAGAGATACTTTGAAGGAGATGAAAAGCATCCGGATGCTCAAATTATTAGTAGAATTATTGAGTCTATTCACAGCAAGGTTCCTCTTTCTGCTGTTGCTGAAATCGAAAATAATAAGGCAGAGGCTTTCCGTGAAAAGTTGAGAGAGAGTTTACCTGCTTCTAATAGAGTTGTAAAAAATATAGAAAATATTTTTGACCATGTTAAAGATGGTTACAAATCCGGACTCATTCCTGATCTGTACGAGCTACAAACTGAAGTCGATGAGTTGGTTAGCATTCTTGGGCTTGATAAAAATATCTTTTCGGGAGCAATAACCAAATACTCCTTATTGGTTCCAAAATTTGAAGAAAAATATTAAGGCCATCTTGATTTTCATCCCATTCTCGCCTACAATCCCTTTGAGGTAATTTGATAAATTCATGGCACCACTCAAAGGGAAAAAATCGAAGAAAGTCGGCAAGAAAACGGCTTTCGCTTTTTCCGGGAAAAAGGTGTTGGTACTGGGAAGTGGAGCGCTGAAAATTGGGGAGGCCGGAGAGTTTGATTATTCCGGATCGCAGGCGATTAAGGCTCTCAAGGAAGAGGGCATCGAATCGGTTTTGGTTAATCCGAACATTGCGACGATTCAGACGAGCAAAGGGCTTGCGGACAAGATTTATTTCTTGCCGGTGAATGCGTATTTTGTGGAGAAAGTGATTCGTGCAGAGAAACCGGACGGAATATTCCTCGCGTTTGGTGGACAGACTGCGCTGAATTGCGGAATTGAATTGAACAAGAAGGGGATTTTGAAAAAGTATGGAGTCGCTGTTTTGGGGACACCAGTGGACGTTATTCAAAAAACTGAAGATCGGGATTTATTCAACAAAGAACTGACAAAGATCGGTGTAAAAATGCCGACGAGTTATGCGTGTAATTCAAAGAAGGCGGCTATGGTGGCGGCCGAGAAGATTGGTTTTCCGCTGATTATCCGGGCGGCATTTACGCTTGGGGGAAAGGGGAGTGGATTTGCCGGGGACAAGGAGGAGCTGAACGAGATGCTGGATACGGCTTTTGCTTATAGTCCGCAGGTTTTGGTGGAGGAGAATTTGAAAGGATGGAAAGAGGTGGAATACGAGGTGGTTCGTGACCGGAAGGACAACTGTATTACGGTTTGTAATATGGAGAATTTTGATCCGCTCGGAATTCATACTGGTGAATCGATTGTGGTGGCGCCTTCGCAGACTTTGACTAATAGCGAATATCATAAATTGCGTGAGCTTTCTATAAAGACTATTCGACATCTGGGGGTTGTGGGGGAATGTAATATCCAGTTTGCGCTGGATCCTGAGTCGGAGGACTATCGTATAATCGAAGTGAATGCCCGGTTGAGCCGTTCCTCGGCTTTGGCGTCGAAGGCAACCGGTTATCCGTTGGCTCACGTGGCGGCGAAGTTGGCGCTTGGTTATGCCTTGCCGGAGCTGAAAAATGCGGTTACGAAGACGACGACTGCGTGTTTTGAGCCGGCGTTGGATTATCTGGCTTTGAAGATTCCACGATGGGATCTGAATAAATTTAGAATGGTTTCGAAGCAGATTACTACTGAGATGAAATCTGTTGGGGAAATAATGGCGCTGGGGAGAAGTTTTGAGGAAGTAATGCAAAAAGGATTGCGAATGTTGCAGGTTGGACTGCATGGATTTGTTGCGAATGAAGATATAAATATTAAATCTGAAAAGATTAAACAAGATATTGAAAATCCTACTCCGAAGCGGATTCTGGTGGTTGCTGAGGCTCTGCGAAAAGGTTGGACGGTTGAGAAAATCTCGAAGATTAGTGGGATTGATAAGTGGTTTTTGGATAAATTGCGGAATATTGTGAAGCTGGAACGGAAATTGAAACGGACCGATGATATGAATGCG
Organism: Nitrospirota bacterium; assembly: GCA_011682355.1. GTDB lineage: Bacteria > Patescibacteriota > Gracilibacteria > UBA1369 > LOWO2-01-FULL-3 > JAACEU01. The sequence continues at coordinate 6,749 of JAACEU010000009.1, forward strand.
GAGTTGATGCTCGAAGCGAAGAAAATGGGATTCAGCGATAAGCAAATTGGGTTTTTGTATGGATGGGATGAGCTAGATGTTCGGGAAAAACGAAAGGCGATGGGCATTCTTCCATCTATTAAACAGATTGATACTTTGGCGGCGGAATATCCTGCAAGTACGAATTATTTGTATATTACATATCACGGGGATGGGAATGACGTGAAAGCCGGGCGGCGAAAGAAGGTGATCGTGCTGGGGAGCGGGGCATATTGTATCGGGTCGAGTGTGGAGTTTGATTGGTGTTGCGTAAATGCTGTGAAAACTGCGCAAAAGGCGGGATATGAAACTGTGATGATTAATTATAATCCGGAGACGGTTTCGACTGATTATGATATTTGTGACAAGTTGTATTTTGATGAATTGTCGTTGGAGAGGGTTTTGGATATTTGTGATTTTGAGCAGGGCGGAGCCAAAGGCGGAGCCCCTTCTAATAATAGTCTTACAGGAGTGGTGGTTTCGACCGGCGGGCAGGTTGCTAATAATTTGGCTATTAAATTGGATAAGGTCGGGGTCCCAATCTTGGGAACTGATCCTGAGAATATTGACCGGGCTGAGGATCGGCATAAGTTTTCCGGGTTGTTGGATGACCTCGGAATCGACCAACCAAAATGGAAGGAATTGGCTAAGGCTCAAGACGTTTATGACTTTGTGGATGACCCGTCTGGCGCCGGGCACGGTGTGGGATATCCGGTTTTGGTACGGCCTTCATATGTTTTGTCGGGGGCGGCGATGAGCGTGGCCTATAGTCGTGATGAGCTGGAAAGGTTTTTGGGCAAGGCGGCGAAGATTTCGAAGGAGGCGCCTGTTGTGGTGTCAAAGTTTGAATTGGGAGCGAAGGAAATAGAGATCGATGCTGTTGCATACAAGGGTCGGCTGGTGATTTATGCGATTGCGGAACACATTGAAAATGCAGGAGTGCATAGTGGAGATGCAACAATTGTGTTGCCTCCGCAGAAACTGTATATCGAGACGATTAGAAGAATAAAAGTTATTACCAAACAAATTGCGAAGGCTCTGGATATCAGTGGCCCATTTAATATTCAATTTTTGGCGAAAAATAATCGGGTAATGGTGATCGAATGTAATCTTCGATCGTCCAGGTCGTTCCCATTTTCATCAAAAGTTACCGGTTATAATTTTATTGAAATTGCGACCGAATCGATGCTGGCGAAGTCGACCACCGCCAAGGCGGGGCAGGCTGGCAAGATGAGCAAGGAGAGCGAAAAACGACTTACATATAGGAATTATCGAACTTTGGATTTGGATCATGTGGGGGTGAAAGCGCCGCAGTTTAGTTTCCCTCGATTGAAGGGAGCGGATCCGGTGTTGGGAGTGGAGATGGCATCGACCGGAGAGGTTGCGTGTTTTGGTGACGATCTTTATGAGGCTTTCTTGAAATCGATGATTTCGGTTGGGTTCGAATTACCGAAAAAGGGAATTCTGTTTAGCGTTGGTGGGGTGGAGGCGAAGGCTGATATTTTGCCGGCGGCTGAAAAATTTGCGAAGATGGGATTTGATATTTATGGGACCGAAGGAACATGTCAGTTTTTTGTGGAGAATGGGCTTAAATGCAAAGTTTTACATAAAATTTCTACAGACAAGAAACCTTCTTTGCTGGATGGAATGATGAATAAAGATTTTGACCTCATTGTAAATATTCCAAACTCATATTCGCGATCATCGGTTACGGATGGGTATTTGATTCGGCGAAAATCTGTGGATTTGAACATTCCTCTTATCACAAATGTTCAGGTTGTGGGGATTGTGGCTGAGGCGCTGAGTCGGTACGGGATTGAGGATCTGAAAGTGGTGGATTTGGATGGGTATTTTTAGAAAGCGAGTTCCAGCAATCTTAAATAGTTGATTAATTCGCTATAGGTACATTTTGTGTGCTCATTCATCCAAGTTGATCCTTTGCTGACAACAAACTCTCTGAATTCTCTCAGTAGTCCAACGAATTTTGAATTAAAGTCATGAAGTTCGCTGTTTTTATCCGTATCCAGAACAAGAAGTTCGTCAATCCATTTTACTATTACATCAGTTGGGACTTCTGCTTTGCTTTCCGGATTTTCCATTGTTCTTAATCCCTCTAGCCATGTGATTATTCTTTTCTCTACTTCCAGTTTTAGTTCACTTTTTTCCCGTTCCGGCCACTGGCCGTTTTCCAAGAACCTAGTAATTCCGCTATTAATTGTATTTATTCCTCCTTCTGCTTTTGCTATTCTTGCTTGTACTTCTTCCGCTACTCTTTTTGAAGCTTCAGCTGATTCCAGGGCTTGGTTTGCTATGGCGATAGGCGACTGTTCGTTTGGACCGTTTATTACAACCGCGTCTTGTGCGCTTGGCTGTGTTGAATTGTCTGATTTTGAAACTTTAATGTCTTCTATATTGCCGTTTTCTCCCTGAACCATTTCCATTTTTAATCCTCGCAGAATGGCCAGGTTTTGGAATGTAAATAATTCGTGAAATTGAGAGTGTTGTTCAGCACTAATGCCAGACTTACAACTCTTTTGTATTTGCCTTTGTATTTGGGCATGTGCGGCTTCGTGGGCCAATGTTTGCATTACTTCATCCCAACTTCTGAGATGACCGTTTCCATAATTTGTCATTGGTACGTAAATTTCTCCTAACGGATTGTCAGCTGAAGAAACGTGAAGCCCCTGACATCCGAGTAATATCGCGTCTTTTGATTTCAATAATTGAACATCGCTGTCTTCCAGCCCCGGCAAGTGCTTTACTGCCTGGTTTACGAAGGACAGAAACAGTTTTTTGTCTTCTTCCGATTCTGATTGCGATCTTATTCTGTCGACAAGTTCTATGTCCTGCTGTAAAACAACTTCAACAGCTACACGCTTGAAAACGGAGGCAGATTTGTAAAGTTGTTGCATGAAAGATTTGTCCGAGATAATTTCTCTAAGCTTCCCCTCTAACAATTCTCTATATGCGTTTTTTACCGCATCTAGTTCTTCTATAATTTGTTCCGGAGACACTTTTGCCGCGGTATTATAATCAAAATATAGGTGTCTTTCACTTACTACTGAATAGCCTCCCTGTATCGCACTTACTACGTCATATTTAACTTTGCTTTTAAGGTAATCAATTGTCGATTTTTCTTCTTCGACCAAGAGGCGTTTTTCCGTTTCTTTGAAAAGTAATTTGGCAACATATTCCCAAAAAACATCAGCGCTTTCGTTTTCTCTTTTTGCAACACCGGTTAGTGATTTTGAAGGCCAAAATCTGTAAGAATTCATTGAAAAATTACATTCTTTTCTCCATAAAGGGATGCTACCGGTGTCTCTATTTTTGTCGCTTGGTTCGTATTGAGCGAATTGCGGAACGTGCATTAAAGCCTCTACAAAATCATCTACAAATACCGGATTGATGTCTGTTCTTTCCGGCACATTCTCTTGCTCTTTCAACTTGGCGGCTTGGAGGAACAGTGGTACTTCTTCGTCTACAGCTATTCCCTGGTCTGTCAGTGTCATGGGGGTTGTACTTCCATCCCCCCACGTTCTTATTTGAATACCAAATAGTGCCGCGGCTTGTTCGAGTTCTTGCATTGCAATAAGCTCTTCCGGTGACAGTTCATTTTGATCTGTTTCCGTTTGACCTGTTTTTGAGGTTTCGTTATCCATATTTCGTAATTTTTAATACTAAAAAGTTCTTCACTATATACTTTTTACTGACTTTGTCAACCCCTCTTTTTGACACACCTAACAGTGGGGATAATTCAGGATCAAAGGATTTTTAGTATGAGAAATTTTCTCGCCTGCTGACTCGATCTTCTAAAGTAGCGCCGCCTGCCTATGTTTTCTGTATTGATAGTCGGCGTACTGCATTGGCTCGGTGATGCCGTTGTGGGCAAATTCGTGGTGCTGTTTGCAGAGGGGTTTTAGGTTTTCGTGGTTGGGGTTTTGTGAAAATCGGTTTGGATGATGAATGACTTCCGCGGGACGGTGACAATTTTGATGACTGCATTGTTCACTGAGATTTCTTTTTTGTTGAACGGAAATGTAGCGATTGACTTTGGCTGGCTCAGTCGATGCCGGCTTTTCCCCGGTCGAAGATCCCGCCGTGGCGGTGGGGATTTTGGTGGTTTTCTGCGCTTGCCTCTGTGGTTTTGGCTTTTCTTGCATTTTATGGAGTTCCGCCTTAGACGGAACAGCTTTTGGGCAGGCGCACTTCGCTTCGCTCTGTGCGTGTTCAAGGATTTTTCTCAAACATTCTTTGTTACTCAAATTTTTTCCCAACTTCTTCTTCAATTTCAAAAACATAAACATCATTTTTTCATCCAGTTCTACCTGCCAACCGGTCGTCACTTTTCCTCTCTTTTCTTTACTGTACTCCTGCAAAGCCGGTTTACTCATGTGTACAACCTTTTCAGCCAGTTCTTTCTCATTTTCTTTAGTTGCCAAACCTGCAACGATTCCAACTT
>JAACEU010000098.1 GCA_011682355.1 Nitrospirota bacterium
AGAACTGCAACAACGGCTACAAATAATAAAAAATAAGTCATTTTTTAATAATTAATAATTACTCTTGGTATTCTACCTTGCTGTGAATTTTTTTTCTACTTCTTTCCAGTTAACGACATTCCACCAAGATTGTATAAATTCCGGTCGGCGGTTTTGGAATTTTAGGTAGTATGCGTGTTCCCAAATGTCGAGTGGAAGTAGAGGAATTAGCCCTTCGGAAAGGGGAGAATCCTGGTTCTGGGTTGTGTGGATTTTGACTTCTCCCGCTTTGTCGGTTGATAGCCAAGTCCATCCGCTACCGAAAAGAGTGGCCGCGGCATTGGTGAATTTTTCCTTGAACGAAGCGAAATCTCCGAAGGCTTTTTCGATTGCTGTTTTGAGTTCGCCTTCCGGTTCTCCGCCTCCGTCCGGTCCCATTGTTTCCCAGAAAAGTTTGTGATTGTGGTATCCGCCTCCGTGATTTTGGACGGCTTTGCGGATGTCTTCCGGTACGCTTGAAAGGTTGGAAAGTAATTCTACTACTGATTTTTCTGTCAGTTCGGGATGAGTTTCGAGGGCCGCATTGAGTTTGTCGGTGTATGCCTGATGGTGTTTGTCGTGATGGATTTCGACTGTTTTTGCATCTAGATGTGGTTCCAGAGCATCATATCCGTAGGGTAGGGCTGGTAATTCGTGTGCCATATTAAATTTGGTTAAATGATTTGAGTGTTTTTTCTGCGGTGTTTTCCCATGTGAAATTTTTTGCGAAGTCTTTTGATTTTGGGGCGGATTTGAAATTCTGAAGGTGAGACTTGAGGGCTTCTTTGTCTTTTGGGTCGAACATAAGTGCGTTTTTTGAGTAGAGTTCTTTGAGACTGCCGCCGGTTGAACATATTACAGGAATTCCGTAGCTCATTGCTTCGAGCGGTGGGAGGCCGAAGCCTTCGTAAATTGATGGGTAAACAAATGCGTCTGCGTGGGTGTAGAGAGCGGCTTTTTCTTCTTCTGATACGTTTGTGAGGAGGGTGATTTTTGGGTGTTTTGCTTTTTTCAGGATGCGCGAATTTTTCCACCCTTTTGCGCCGGCGAGAATGAGTTTTTGTTGGAGGTCGAGTTCTAGGAATGCGTCGATTAGGAGTTCGAGGTTTTTTCGTGGTTCGATTGTTCCGAGATAGAGAAAATATGGTTTAACTTCGGGATGTCCCGAAGTTTCGAATGTTCTTGAAGGTTTGTCCACTCCGAGAGGCGTTACTGCGATGGGGGCGAAAGGCTGGTAGTGAGAGATGATGTCGCGCTTGGTCGTTTCCGATGGAGTGAGAATGAGGTCTGCGTTTTTTAGGGTTTTGCCTAATAATAATCGATGGATGATTTTGCCTCGCGGTGTGTGGAATTGGGGAAAAAGGATTGGAGTGAGGTCGTGGATCGTGACTATTCGTTTGATTTCTTTGGGTATGTTGAATGGGCCGATGTGGCATGGTTGCCAAACTGCGTCAGGGTTGAGTTTTTTGATTAATTTTGGGATTTTGTGGAAGCGTCGGACGGTTTCGGTTCCGGGTCCTTTGATTTGTGGGATGATGTAGCTTTCTTTATTGTCGAAAAATTGGTTTTCTTGGCAGTGGATGAATGAGTATTTGTTTTTCCGGTCAATCTTTAAAAGATGTTCTATCAGATTCTTCAGATAGTAGTGAACTCCTGCGTTTTGGTTGTCGATTGCGTCTGCAAGAATTGTTATGTGCATGGGTTGGGATAATGTGCTCGCTTCGCTCGCGCTTTTTTGGTAAAGACGTTTCGCTTTGCTACACGTCTAATTGTGCAGTTTTTCGCTTTTTTATGCAAATTTATCGTGATATAATCGTGCCACTTAAAATTTAGATATGATTGAAGGAGTAAAAGTTAAAAAATTGGTAAAACATGTCGATGATCGTGGTTTTTTTGTGGAAGTTTTGCGTGATGATGAGGATTTGATGAGCAAGTTTGGACAGAGTTCGTATACGGAGACTCATCCGGGTGTGATAAAGGCGTTTCATTGGCACAAAAAGCAGGATGATTTGTGGTTTGTCCCAAAAGGAATGGCGCAGGTTGTTCTTCATGATTTGCGGGAAGATTCAGCAACAAAAGGTGAAACTCAGGTGATTTATGCCGGTGAAGATAATCCGGTTTTGATCCTTATTCCAAAAGGAGTTGCCCATGGGTATAAAGTGCTTGGAAATGAGTCTGTTGGGCTCTTTTATCATACTACTGAATCTTATAATCCAGATGCTCCCGATGAGGAGAGGATTGATTTTGATGATCCGAGCATTGGATTTGATTGGGAGACAAAAAATCGTTAACTCATTATCATGAAACTTTTAGTTACAGGTGGGGCGGGGTTTATTGGGTCGAATTTTATTCGATATATTTTGAAAAAGTATCCGGAATACGAGATTATAAATTTGGATAAGCTGACTTATGCGGGGAATTTGGATAATTTGAAGGATATTGAGGGGAGTGAGCGATATGAATTTGTGAAAGGTGATGTTTGTGATGAGAAAATTGTGGATGAGGTAATGGGGCGAGGTGTTGACGCGGTTTTGAATTATGCGGCGGAATCGCATGTGGATCGGTCTATTACCGGGCCGAAGGATTTTATTATGACGGAAGTTATTGGAACTTATACTTTATTGGAAGCGGCGAAAAAGCATGGGGTGGCGAAGTATGTGCAGATTAGTACGGATGAAGTTTATGGAAGTATAGATGAGGGGGCGTTTACCGAGGAGACTCCTTATGCGCCGAATAGTCCATATAGTGCGTCGAAGGCGGGTGGAGATCATCTTTGTCGGGCTTATCATGTGACTTACGGTATGCCGGTAATTGTGACGCATTCTTGCAATGTTTACGGGTCGTATCAGTATCCGGAGAAGATTATCCCGTTTTTTGCTACGAATATTCTTAGGGGCAAAAAGGTGCCTTTGTACGGTGATGGGAAAAATGTTCGAGAATGGATTTATACTGAGGATCATTGTCGGGCTGTAGACAAGATTTTGCATGAAGGCAAAGTTGGGGAGGTTTACAATATTGGTTCCGGATATGAGATTTCGAATGTTGAGCTGACGAAAATGGTTTTGGATGAACTTTCGGTTGGGGATGAGGCGATTGAGTATGTAGAAGATCGTTTGGGTCATGATCGTCGTTATGCGATTGATTCTTCTAAGCTGAGAAGCGAGCTTGGGTGGGAGCCTGAGGTGGATTTTGGTGGAGGATTGGCTCAGACCGTGAAATGGTATCAGGATAATGAGTGGTGGTGGAAGAAATTGATATAAGAATATGTGATTTTTTGAGAAAAAGCCACGCTGTCCCAGGGCGGCTATTTGCGAAATAGGTTTTTCATGAAAATTTAATGTTTGGTTGCTAGGGTGGAAGTAGCTATTGTTTTGCGTAGCTACAATTTGCTATTATGTAACCACAGGTTGATGGTAAGGTTTGAAAAGTTATTGGAGAAGTTTCTGAAAAATCCGACTAGTTTGAAATTTGGGAAGATCGAGAAGTTGATGTTTAAGATGGGATTTTGGGCAGAAAAAGCGGAGAATATGAGTCATCATACTTTTAGAATTTTTGTGAAGGAAACCAG
>JAACEU010000099.1 GCA_011682355.1 Nitrospirota bacterium
GATCCACAAGAGGATAGGATCATGGATTATGTAGGAGGACAAAAAGATATGAAGGAAAAACTGGTTAGGTTTATTGGTGATCCGGAGGAAAGAATAAAAGAAGATCACCTCAGAATTCTAAGAGCAATCAGATTCAAGAACACATACAACATGCAATTCCACCCGGACACATATCAAGCGATAAAAAAGCATGTAGGTCTCATTAAAAATATTTCAAAGGAAAGGGTAAGAGATGAATTGAACAAAATGATAATGTCGCAAACACCCGGCCAAGCATTTGAAGAACTTTTTGAAATAGGTGCGCTGGATCTGATTATTCCGGAACTCGGGAAACTCAAAGGGCTCGCACAACCGCTACAATATCACTCGGAAGGTGATGTTTGGGATCATTCAATTCTTGCACTGGACTCGCTGACACAAGAAGAAGTTGATCCGAATCCACTTCCGGAAAACCCTCCAACAATTGCTCTGAAATGGGGGACACTTCTACATGACATAGGAAAATTCGATACATTCAGCGAGGACGAAGAACGAATCAGATACGACCACCACGCAGAAGTCGGTTCAGAAATTGCGACAAAAATCCTAAAACAACTAAAATTCCCCAAAAAAACAATAGACCGAGTCTTCTGGCTAATTCGACATCACATGATGGTAGTTCCACTTTTCCAAATGCCGGACAAAAGAAAAAAACATTGGTTCCTAGAACCGGGATTCGAAGAACTCTTGGAATTATACAGGGCAGACGCCATGGGGATAAAGCCACTGGATCTGTCAGCCTACGAAGGTCTAAAAAAACTATATCGCCACGAAATTGCAAAGCTCAAACTGATGCCAAAACAGCTCATCACGGGTGACGAAGTAATGAAACTCACAGCTCTCAAGCCGGGCAAAGAAGTAGGGGAGATCCTCAAACAAATCCGCCAAAAACAAATCGAAGGCGATATCAAAACAAAAAAGGATGCAAAACAGTTTGTCAAAAAAACTGTTGTCGAAAAATAAACAACACTTTTTCCACAAAAGGGATTGCTCCAGATTTTTCATAGTGATATTTTGACAATCCACTAAAAGAAAAACATGAGAATCGATCTAAAAAAGGAAATAGCAAAATTCATGAAAGAATTGGTCAAAAAGGCAGACAAGTCAGACCTCAAAACTGTTGAGTCAAGACTCAGCACAGATCTCAAAATTGTTGAGTCTAGACTCAGCACAGATCTCAAAATTGTTGAGTCTAGGCTCAGCGCAGACATAAACTGGCTAAAAGAAAACATGTTCACGAGAGATGACTTCATGCAGTATATGGTTCTTTTCGACGAAATGGCAACAGAGGTCAAAGAAGCAAGAAGAGAGCAACTACTTTTCGCAAGTAGATTCGTTGACCTGGACGACACAGTCAACAACCACGAGCAACGAATAAAAGTATTAGAGACCTCCTAAACCATATTCTTATTTTTCAAGAACTTATAGTACTCAATCTTCAAAAGAACAATCGCTCCAATTCCAACCATAAACAGAATCAAATTAACCACCCATCCCACGAATGGGATAATTCCTACTAAATAGTAGACGACCAATGCCAACGCGATCATCCCAAAAAGCTTAATATGAGAAACCTTCTTTTTGAAATTAAATACATAGCTTGCGAGCCAAACAGCAACAAAAATTTTCGCAAAATACATAAACACTGTGAGAATAGCCAAAATTACGAGTCCGGCAGAAACACCAACTATTGTTACAAAGAGAATAAGCGCCACGATAAATGCAGAGATCAATGTCAACAACCCGACTCCAAATGATTTCAAAATGTTATCCTTTGTGATTTTCGCAGATTTCATCAGCGCTTTTGGTATAAGAAACACGAGGAATAGAGCAAGAATTAAAGCACCAATTAAACCCAAAACTTTACTGATAAAAAAGATATAAGTCAGATCCTCCAAAATAGTTTCCCTTTCAAATTTATTAAACAAAATTTCACCTCCCACTACATTTTCCTGCACAGTTGATTCGAGCAAAGCGGAATATTTCAAGTCTCCCTCAATCACTGCAGTATCAGAAATACTCATTGTATCCTCAATTGTCACAATCACATCACGACCAACTTTTCCATTCAAAAGAAGCATTCCTATTCCACCTCTAATATCTTCTTTTACCTCACCATCAACAGTCAAAATACCCGAACCGGTAATCAAACTTCCTCCAACTACAGAGCTTTTCCCCAAATCTATCTGCCCTCCGGCAACAATTATGTCGTCTCCCACATTTCCATAAACCGCAACCTGCCCACCGGCAACACGTAAATCACCGTCAACATCACCGGTCACAACAACACGCCCTCCAATCACCACCAAATCTTCGTGAACATTATTGTTAATAGTCACAGAACCGCCAATAATATAAAGATCCCCAAAAATCTCGGACTCAATAGTCGCGTTCCCCGCCACAACATAAGTGTCATCCAAAATATTTTGAGTGATGACAACATTCTCCGCTATTTCAAAACCGACCGCGGAAGCGACAGGAGCGGAAGCGAACAAAAATGCGCTTAAAAACAGAAGTAAAAACTTTTTCATATTTATGAGTGTTAAATTCCCGCTAAGTATAACGGTTACCTCTCCAGCAAGCAAACATTCTCGATATGATAAGTGTGCGGAAACATATCTACGGGCTGAATTTTCTTCACATCAAACCCATATTCCCGAAGCCAATCACAGTCACGAGCAAGGGTGGAAGGATTGCATGAAACATAAATCAAATGATTCGCTCCAAAATCATTAATCTGTTTAATAATTTTCTCAGTCAAACCCGCGCGTGGGGGATCCACAATAATCATCGAAGGCCTTTCTCGAACCGAATCAAGCATTTTGTTTACATCTCCGGTAAAGAAATCAATATTGAAAATATTATTTCGCTGAGCATTCTCTCTGGCAATCTTTACCGTCTCTTCATTCACTTCGATTCCCACCACGCTGTCCGCATGCTTCGCCAAAAACAATCCAATCGTTCCGGTTCCGCAAAACAAATCAAAAATCACGTCATGATTCTGATTGCCCGCAAATTCGATCACCTTGCTATACAGAATCTCAGCCTGAGGAGTATTCACCTGGAAAAAAGACTGCGGAAGAATTTCAAATTCAAGCGCGTCCCCATTTCCCAAAGCCATTTTTTCGGTAATGGATTTTTTCCCATGCAGCAAAGTCTCCTTTGTCTGCCTCGGCTGGCCTCTTTTGCTAATAATTTTTGAATGATAAATGGAAACGATTTTATCGCTTACGCCCGTCAACATTTTTACAAATTCCTTCATTCCTCTATCAAAATCCGAAGGCATATCATCCGAAGTTGCCAAATTTATCATCACTTCACCTGTTCTCTTAGCCTCACGTATAAATAACGATCGCGTAAACCCTTTACCACAGGAATACTTAAATGGTTTCCACTTTCGGTCTCTCATGAAATCACGGACGCTATTCACAATCTCCGCCGACAATTCCGACTGCAAATGACATTCTCTTAAATCTAAAATGTCATATCTTCGTCCCGGTAAATGCATTCCCAACGCAAAC
>JAACEU010000100.1 GCA_011682355.1 Nitrospirota bacterium
TTATTAAAGTTGTGGAGGAAATGAAGCGGAAAGAAGAAATCGAGGAGGTGAAAAGTCAGTATTTTACATTTGAACAGCGTAAATATTTACCGCATGTGAATCCTGATTTGTCTCAATTAAATGGGAGAGAGATTGAAATGATTGATTCTGTATTGGCAAGGTTGTCGAATATGTCTGCAACTGAGCTGAGTGCATATTCACATGCTGATGTTCCTTGGATGACGCATGAGGATGGAGAGGAGATTGGTTATGAAAGTGTTTTTTATCGAAATGATCCCTATTCTGTAAGACAGTACGAAGATGAACTTTAATTATTTAGATGAATTTTTGAAAGATGTTAAAAAATTAAAAAAGAAGATTCCATCTCTTGAAGAGGACTTGAAAAATTTTGAGAAATTTATTCCTGCAGTCGATTTTGATAAAAATAATAGGTTTATTACTGTAAAAAATGATACTCAAAAAGGAAAGAGGATCGTAAAAACGCGATTAATGGCAAGAAGCTTGAAGGGGTTAAGTAAAACAAGGCTTATTTTTTCCTTTTCCTATCAATCTCCCTCAGATGTTTTTTCCTTAGCCTCACTTGTTTTGGGGTGATTTCGGCGTATTCGTCGTCTTTGATGTATTCGATTGCGCTTTCGAGGGTGACGGGGAGGATTGGGGTGAGAGTTAGCGCTTCGTCGGCGCCGGAGGAACGGACGTTTGAGAGTTTTTTGTTCTTGATTGGGTTTACGGCTATGTCATTTCCTTGGTTGTGTTCACCGATTATCATTCCTTCATAAACTTCGGTGGCAGGGCCAACGAAAAGTGGGCCTCTTTCTTGTAATTTCCAAAGTGAATAGGCCATTGTAGCTCCTGTTTCAGCGGAGATTATTGAACCGACTGTACGTTTTTCTATTTCTCCAACATATGGAGAAAAACGGTCGAATGAGTGGTAGAGAGTACCTTCGCCTCTGGTCAAAAGCATGAAGACTGAGCGAAATCCCAAAAGTCCGCGAGTTGGGACTTCGAATTCCAGCGTAGTATTACCATTATCAGATTTCATGTTTTGCATAATTCCTTTTCTTTTGCCTAACGCTTCTATTATCGAACCGGACATGTCGTCGGGAACATTGATTACCGCATTTTCAATAGGTTCGTGCTTTTCTCCATCAATTTCTCGCATAATTACTTCAGGCTGGGATATCTGTAATTCAAATCCTTCACGTCTCATGGTTTCGATCAATACCGCAATGTGCATTTCACCACGTCCGTAAACTTTCATGGAGTCTTTGCCTTCCACAGGTTCGATTTTGAGTCCTACATTTGTTTCCAATTCCTTTTCTAGACGTTCCTTGATATGTCGACTTGTGACGTACTGTCCTTCACGTCCCGCAAAAGGGGAGTCATTTACCATAAACTCGATCGCCAAAGATGGAGGATCGACCTTGATAGCCGGTAGCGGTTCCGCATTTGCGTCACTTGTAATGGTTTCTCCTACATAAATGTCAGGCAAGCCCGCTATAGCAACTATATCTCCAGCTTGAGCCGTTTCGACTTCCACTCGATCCATTCCTTCATAGGTGAAAACTTTTGTCACTTTGCCTGTGCGTTTTTCTCCATCGGCATTAATTACTGTGACTGATTGATTTGCTTTCAAAATTCCTTCATAAACTCTACCGACTGCTATTCTCCCTACGAAATTGTCATACTGAAGAGTAGTCGGTTGCATTCGGAAAGGCGCGTCTGTGTTGTTTTCCGCCGGTTTCACATTTTCAAAAATAAAATCAATCAGAGGTGTAATGTCTTTTTTCTCATCGTTCAGTTGTCGAATAGCGATACCTTGCTTTGCGATTGCGTACATATACGGGAAGTCCAACTGTTCGTCGGTAGCTCCCAAAGTCGCGAACAGATCAAAAGTCAGATCTACAACCTCGTCCGGTCGTGCCATCGGTTTGTCGATTTTGTTAATAACAACCAAAACCTTGTGCCCAAGTTCCAAAGATTTTTTCAAGACGAACTTTGTCTGAGGCATCGGTCCTTCATAAGCATCCACTACCAATACTACCGCGTCCACCGTTCGCAAAACTCGTTCCACTTCCGAACCGAAATCCGCATGTCCCGGAGTGTCAACGATATTCAGCTTTTTGCCTTCATGTGTGATAGCGGCGTTCTTTGCGTAAATAGTGATTCCACGCTCCTTTTCCTGGTCATTGCTGTCCATAGCCCTTTCCTCCAGCCCCTTGCGGGCGTCGAAAGTATCACTGGATTTCAAAAGAGCGTCCACCAAGGTGGTTTTTCCGTGATCTACATGTGCCACAATTGCTACGTTGTATATTTTCATCCAGAGGATTCTAGCTATGTTAGCGGGATTTAGCAATCGGAAATGTACAAAGTAGGTAGTGTTGTGGTATAGTCTGTTTAATATTTTTAACCTCTTTCTTATGGATGACACTACTCTTCTAATCATCAAGCTGATTGGGCCAATCTTTTTTGTGGCCGGTCTTGGTTTTGTGGTTAACGTCAAGTATTTCTATGATGGGCTGAAAAACCTTGATAATGAATCTCCTGTTTTTATTATGTTTGCGGGAATGGCTACTTTGCTTGTTGGAATGTTGATTATTGCAAAGCATAATCTTTGGTCTAGCGTGAATGAGGTAATTGTTAGTGTGTTAGGTGTTTTGTCGGTTGTAAAAGGTGTATTGCTACTTTTGGCACCAAAACAGCTTATAAAGTTTGGAGTATCTCTTTATAGCAAAGGACTTCTGACTTTTGCCGGAGTTGTTATGTTGGGACTTGGAGGATACCTAAGCTGGGTTGGATATTTTGTCTAAGCTTAGTTGTTTCCCTGAATAAGTTCGAAAATGCTTGCGCACCAAGCTTTGTTGTAGCTGTAGAATAGGTGTGCTACATCAGCTCGTGTCATTGCCGCGTCAGGGTAGAAATTACCATCAGGAGACTCAGTCAGTAGTTCTTGACCCTTTGCAAATTTTGCGTATTTACAGTACCAAGATTTGACTGCAACATTAGGGTAAGGCGAGGTTGTACATTCTGTTACGTTGGCTTTTGCCGATTCCAGGAAGATTCTCAATAGTTCTGCACGGTTTACTGTATCTCCGGGACTCATGCTTCCGTTGTCATTACCACTCATTATTCCATATAAATTTGATGTATAAACGTAAGGCATATACCAAGCGTTTGGATCAACATCCCAGAATCCCGCGTTTGAGTTCGGACTTGGTTCGATAACGTCGTAACCGAATCCTGCGAGTACAACTTTGGCGGTTTCCGCTCTGTTTATTGTCTTGTCCGGTTTGAAGCTTCCATCTGAATAGCCATCGAAAATTCCGTAGTATCCTACGAACATTGCGGCGATAAAGGATTCGTGGCTTGAGTTCACGTCTGAAAACCACATAGTGTTGTTTGACCATTTTTCTGTACAGAGACCACTTGTGATTTTGTCTTTGTATTCATCGAAGTCACCGTTGTCTATAATGACGCTTGTGTTG